>NZ_JASATU010000031.1:0-108629 GCF_032906605.1 Leptothoe sp. LEGE 181152 | reverse complement strand
ATCCATTGTGATGCACCTTAAAAACGATGGTTTGTTTTTCAAGGGTTCATCACCTTTCCTCTTTTGGCAATACGTTCAGCGATTCGGCATTGAGCATCGTGCCTTTTATTTGGCCTAAATTTAGGTAGCTAGCGTGAGAATTTTCTCTAACACCAGCTGACTGAACTCTAAACTCCACGTCTGAGAACATCTAGACACTTGATGTAGCCAATGGATGATGTCATCTTTTTGGCTGGGTATTTTCTCCCTTAAGGCTGTTTCCTGCTGCTCGATCGTTAATAATGTCAACAGGTCTGACAACAACCGTTCATCGATCTGTTGCAGGTCAAACTCCTTAACTAGGGCATTGGCCCAGGTCGTATTTTGTTGGCGTAGGGCGGCGACGCCCCATCCTTTGAGCAGCATGTCTTGCCATTGGTGTTCTTTAATGGCGTAGGCAATGGCGGCTGGTTTTCCATGCCAATGGTGCAGGGATACACTGGTGAGCATCTGATATAGCCAACTCGCTTTTTCTCCCAGCCCAGCTACTGTTTTAGATGTGATTCCATCCTCTTCCCACACCGGTTCAAATGTTTTCGGGAGAGTCACCTTGATAGTTAATTCTGAAGTACTGGCTTGAAGCGATATAAACTGACTGACTCGTTCGGCCATGCGCTGACATAGGTGAGACTCTGGCAGTTTTACCAGTAGCCCAACGGTCTGTTGGCGTACAGCTTGGGCGCGATCACAACGTGCTTTTTCTAAAAAAGGTTCATCGGCTATGGATAAATTGCAGGCCAGGGAAGAGATTAAGGCTGCTCGATCCTTGGCTAACTCTGAGGACCACACAGCTTCTAGCGCTTCTCTAGCTGCATCAGCATCTGTCTCGCGCCACTGTTGTAAAAATAAAGCCCGCTCACTACGGCTACCCTCATGCCAAACGGCTGAATCTGCATGGAAATCAGTCATTCTTTGGGTTGAGCCATATTCCCAGGCTGGGTTTTGTCTGGCCAACCATTGACCCCGCTTACCAATAACGGCTGTAATCTGCGGACGAAGTTCTGACCGTTGTCGCCCAAAATGGAGGAGTTTAGGCAACAACTGTTCTGGGACACGCTGTTGAGCCTGCGTGAGTAGCCTCAACAATTCCGGCATGATGGCTGGATGTTCGGTCAAGATAGTATTTAAATGTCTGGCGGTTTGAGCAGAACAGCAGGGTAAATCTTCATCAGCACAGGGGTCTAGTAATGCCCAATCTACCGTTATCGGTAGTTGCCCCACCTGTTGATAGAGAGCTATAGCACCAGCTGCTGACAAGATAGAGCGCTCAGGCTGTTGCCAATTGAGTTGACCCAGGGCCGTCGTCAGTGTATCTACCGTTTTAGGAGGATTAGGAGACTGACGATCGGTGCCGATTAAGGCGGTGTTTAAGAGGGTTTTCCAGTATTCCATTGTCAGTCTCCTAATGGGTGAAATTGCTGCCCAGACCAAAGACTGAGGGGCAGAAATGTGCTGCCATTCCACTCGCCAAAGACCGTTAGCGGATAGCCACCGCTTAAGGCCAATAACTCCCACCCGCGTTGAAACCCGGGTGCAATGGGGAGAACTTTCCTGGCTGCATCTCGTAACCACCAGCTATCTTCTCTGGGGAGAGGCCAAACCTGGGCCAGGGTTAGGGGAAATCTCTCTAGCCAGGGATTTTGACTGAGGCTGTGGGCATAGTGACCGATGGCAGCTGCAATGGTGTTTCCAGTGGGCGGTGGTACTTGGGCGGTGGTGTTTTCCCGCAGGTCTATAAAAGCACGCTGTAGCCCAGTTCCTGGATAAAAAATTAAGTTACCGCTGAAACTGCTGCCTGGTATCAGGCTGACATCCAGTGGCTGTCGCCCATGGGCAAAGTTCAGCACGAGGGCAGATTTTTGATTCTCAGAACCCCACAGCCAGGTACGCTGCATTTGCAACTTGTCTTCTTCAATCACAACTTTGCCCAGAATTTGCCAGGTGTCAGCAACACAGTCCACCAGCGGATCCGCTTTTTCCACCCGCAGCCGCAAGTCATCTTGGGTTTGGGGCCAGCCAATTTGCGATCGCACCTCCGCCTGCATTGCGGGTGTCAAACTATCTAATCTGCCATAACTCTCCACCAGCAGATGCAACTGCCCCAGTGCCTTTAACATGCGCTCGGGCCAACCTTGGCCTGAATGGGGAATGCTACCTAGACTGCGTACTCGTCGGGCTAATCCTGGTGCTTGAGCATCCACTAACCTAGCTGCCGCCTGATCCCAAAAGCTGTAGGGCTGGTTTGGCAAAGCCGCCAGACCCTGGCGAATAATATCCTCTAACCACTGAGTTAAGTCCTCTAGTCCAGCTTCAACTTTTGCCGCTCTTTTTTCGGCTCGCTTAGCCTGGGCTGCCGGATCCGCCGCCGCTTTCTTGTGCTTAATTTGCTGACGGTTTGCTGTTTGAGCGCGTTTTTCTAACCACTCAGTTACCCAATCGGGGGGAGGATCGTTGCCAAACGCTTCAAGCTGCTCTACCAGGAGCAGAAACAAACCCAATGCATGTTTACAAGGAAACTTGCGGCTAGGACAACTGCAGCGAAAGGCCGGTTCGCTCAGGTCAATCTGAGTGCGATAGGGCTTTTTACCACTGCCCTTGCACTCACCCCACACAGCCTGCTCCGCATGACCCAGCAATGACCACTTTGACACATTGGCCAAGGATTTCCCCCGCTTTGTGGAACCCGCATCTGGCGACAGTGCCAGCACTTGCTCAGATGTCCATGCTCCAGCCATACTGCCGCTACTGCCTCACCAGACTGCAATTATATTAGTTCAAATGTACTTAATGGGCCAATATTACTGAAAAAAAGTATGCCCATACGATTAACCACAGCAGTCGATAAAGAGTTAGCTGACAGCCTGCTAACTATGAAGGTTACTAATCCATTGCCTCAGTCAGGGACTGTCAGACCTTTTTACTCTCCAATGCCCACTGGCAAAATCGACAGACAACTAATAACCAATACCTAATAACCCAGAACTTCAGCCAATTAAGTTATATTTCTCAGTCGGTTTTCAGGTTGAGTGCGTATTAATTGAAGTGACCCTTAGTTCACTGTGCGATGAAACGCTCAATTCTGCTTCCTCTAGCCCTTGCTAGCACAATGCTGTTGGCTAGCTGTGCCACATCCACTACTACATCTACGACGGCTCCAGCGGGCACCGAACAGGCTGCAGCACCCACCTATGCCGTATTTGCTGAAGATAATGTTGCGATTCGTGGAGCCGATCCCGTGGCTTACTTTACTGAGGGTGACTATACGCCGGGTAGTGAAGAATTTACCCATGATTGGGAAGGTGCAACCTGGCAGTTTGCGTCAGCAGAGAACCGCGATCTGTTTGCCGCTAACCCTGAGGAATATGCTCCCCAGTATGGTGGTTTCTGCGCCTATGCTGTCAGCCAGGGTAACACGGCACCCATTGAACCCACAGCCTGGAAGATTGTCGATGGCAAACTATATCTGAACTACAATGACAAGATTCAACAGCGTTGGGCTAAGGATATTCCTGGTTACATTGCCAAAGCTGATACCAACTGGCCTGGTGTGCTAGCGAACTAAGGCTGCTTCGACTTCGCTCAGCAGTTACTGATACCCCGTTGGCTGAGCGAAGTCGAAGCCAACGGGGTAACGGCTAGCCAATGTATTCAGAGGGGAGTGTTACACTGACGCCGCCTGAGACTGTAGGATTTCAGGTGAGCTTGTTCAATTGAGATACCTGTGAATTCTTTGAGTCAAAAACAGTCTGCGATCCAAACCTGGGTACTGCCCGTTGCCACCATTACGCTGTTTCTGTGTCTCAAGTTTTTATTTATTCGCAATATGGGCTCGGTCAATGAGTTACATCATTTGCCCATGGCTCGTCATTTTGCAGACCCCACCTGGCTGGCAAACGATATTTACTACAGTGAGCCATCCGGTTATCGACTGCTGTTTCAGCTTTTATTTGGTCACCTCACAGCGACGGTTGGATTTTTAGCCACATCCATCATTGGACGGATTCTGGGCTATCTTGCCCTAGCGATTGGCCTTTGGACCCTAGCACGCGGTCTGGAGATTCGTTTGCTAACCCTGCTGGTGGCCATTGGTCTGTTTGTTTATGTGCGTAGACCTCAAGGGGTAATCGCTGGTGAGTGGTTAATGGGCAGCATTGAACCTAAGATTTTTGCCTATAGCGCTATTTTTATGGCACTGTCGGCCATGTTTTCCGGTCGATATTTGCGCATGGTGGCGTTGTTAGGGATTGCTGCATCATTCCATGCGTTGGTGGGTGGCTGGGCATCCATTGCTATTTTGTTGTGGCTGTTATGGCGTCAGCCCAAGGTTTTGCTGGATGGCCGCCGTTGGTTGGCGGCAGTTCCCATTTATCTGGTGACGGGGATCTTTGCCTGGATAGCTGTTTTCACCCAGTTGCTAAGACCGGTTGAAGGGGGGGGAGTCTCTCCGTCCTATATCTATTCTTTTTTGCGTAACCCCCATCATGTGAACCCCTTTGCCTGGCCCCAGGATGAGTGGTTATATTTGCTGGCTTATTTGCTGGTTTTTACAGGCTGTGTTGTTTATGTTTTGAGATCGCACCCCAAACAAACACCGCAAGACAAGACCATTGCCAAGCATCGTGCAGACTTTGTGTGCTTTATTCTGTGTACGCTCATCTTGTTTGGCGCGGGTCTATTAGTGGCTCCGTTTGATAGCAATGGCCAAATTCTGCAATATTACCCGTTTCGTGTTGGCGACTTGATGCTGGCGTTAGGCACGGGTTTCTTTTTGGCGTTGGCTCTAGAACAGCTGTTGTTTCGGTATCCCATGGGTGCGATCGCAATTACTTTGGTAATTCTCTTTGGCTTTGGTGTTGAGGCCACCCGGTTTTATGACAAGGGCATGGCTTTGCAAACCTTTCCTAGCAAAGCCCAAGGCGTAAATCCCGAAATGATTGCCACGGCTAACTGGCTTAAACAACATGTGCCTGATGGTGACGTTGTTGTCTCATCTCCGGTTGATCTGAGTGCTTTACCCTGGCTTTCTGATCATCCATCAGTGGCTAAGTTTCGATTTGTTCCCAGTGCTTCATCTGCAGATGTTGATGCCTGGTTTACCCGCATTACGGAGCTAGGTGGCGGTATCGATCTGCTGAGTTATGTCGACCTGCGTAAAGATACTCGCCGTCTTATCCGCAACGATCTGACTGTAGCCTACAACAACTTAGATGCCACCCAAATAAAGGCCCTGATGGACAAGTACGAAAGTCATTATGCTGTCACGAATGCTGAACATCTTGTCGATTTACCAGTGGCGTATGAAAATCCTCGCTATCGGGTATATGCGAGCAAGTAAACCGTAATCAATCCCTTTCAGGCCGGGGAGGAAGACCTTCCTCCCCGATCCATGTTTACTAATCCCTCCCTTAAGCCGTTAGGGATTTTGCCCGGTGTACCAATGCTTCTGCCGTTAACCCATTAAAGGCAAACAGCTGACCAGCGTTGGCTGTTGTTTCACCACGCTTCCATGCCATCACATCACGGGGTAGCGTGCTGCGTAGAATAACCGGCTCCAACATGGCGCTAGAGCCACCAGTGACACCCAACAGAGCATCGCCTGCAAATAGAGTGGCAAAGTCTTCATCACTTAAGAATGTGCCATCACCATTGCGGCAGGTTTCCCAAGCAACGTCGGTGGAACGATAGAGACGTCTAGGACTAACAAGGGCAACAACTTTAGAGCCAATGCCAGCTTGAGCTAAGGTTTCAGCCGCTTCCATGACCGGTAGCAGCATCATGTCGCCCACAACGGCAAAGACAACAGTTTTCTCCCCTGGTGTTTCTTGAAGAACAATGGCACCACTTTCTAAGGCTTCATGGGTCTGAGCCAGCGTGGTGCGAATGGGTAAAGGAGATTTACTGGCTGTAATGGTAATACCTTTATTGCTGGTGCCTACAGCCCACTCATAACAAGCTTGAATGCTGTTGGCATCAACAGGAAACAAGGGAAACACATTGCCGTTGCGCATCATAGCGGCAAAGTAGTTTTCAATTTCTGGACGTTGGTGGGTCCAGCCGTTGCGCCCTTGCTCTAGCGCCCCTGCAGTAAACAGACAGATGGTAGAGGGGGTATTTCTGCGCAACTCTGCCATGGCCTGGGTGACAGTTTGCCAAATGGGCAAGCCGTTAATGACAAAGGACTCATAGGAGCACCATAAACTACGGCCCCCGAATAGGGCCTGGGCAGCGGCCATGCCAGCACAGGCGTCTTCGCTTAGGGGCTCATAAACCTGACCATTGGGGCCTTGGAAGTACAGATCATCTGTGGTGGGGTGAACAATCTTCAGGGCCTGGTTAATATTGTTAATTCCCGAAGCCGCATTGCCATCTGCGTTGGTGACAACAAAGTTAGAGTCTTGCTGACCCACGTGTCCTACCAGTAAACCCATGGCAGTGGTGGCCACTTGTTTATCACCCCCCACTGGGAACTCGTTGAGGGGGAGCTGGCCTAAGTCTGCTAAAGCAAGTTCTGATTCTGTAACCGCCGTCTTAACGTTGGGGCCACCGTTGGACCGCTCAAAGTTGGTGCGCACCAAGTCCCACCCAACAGCAGGTAATGCCCGAGTTTGCAAAGCGCTGACAATATAGTCTTTGTCTAGGGTGTCTCCGGGATAGAGATTGTGGGACTTAGCGCCACGCTTGTGTACCCCTGCCCCTTTCAGCTGCTTAACGATGAGAACGGTGAGAGTGCCAGAAAGTGCTTGTTTTGCAGCTTTATCTGTCGCTTCTAGTAGTGCCTGGGTAAAGGCCATGCGCTGCTTTAGTGAGAAAGCCGTGCTGTCTACATAGGGACCTGGCTGATCGGCATCGTCATAATCCTTGGCATCAACCAAAATCACGTCTTTAAACCCATTGCCTTGCCAGTAGGCAATCATGGCTTCATTGGACTGGGTTGACACCATGCTGTGGTGCTCTTGGGAGAATCCGTTCCACACCAAGATGGGCAGGAAGTTGGTGGACTGGGGATAGGCCGTGTTGAAGTGGGCCATACTGCTCATGATGTAAGGCTCGCCCAAACCGCCATCACCAATGGTGACGGGGAAGAGGGTGCCTGGGTTGAGCTTGGCTCCAGCCATGGCAAAGTGTTGGCCTTGACCTAGAGGACCGGCAGGATTTAACAGGCCTGGGATCTGTCCCGATAAGTGGCCCAGTAAACCGTGGGTTTCGCGGAAGCGATCGCAAAGTTGAGTGACCGTCTTAATCTCCATGGCTTCTAACGAGCGGTCTAAAAAGACAGTGCTGTAGAAACCAGGGGCATGGTGGCCCACCTCTGTAATCAAGTTCTTGTAGCCGAGCATGATCAGGGCTGCAATCTCATCAGCAACACTGGCAAACCCACCGGGGTGACCCGACTGCTTGCTGGCGGTCATTTGTAGCGTTAAATAGCGCAGGGCATCCGCAGCCAGAACAGTCTGATATACGGCTTTAGGATCACTGGGGGATGCGATCGCAACATCCCCTTCACCAATGGCAGCCGTGTCTAAGTAGGCCGCCATTTCAGCAGGGGCCTCACCAAAATATTGAATACCGTCACAGAATGCCGGAGTGGCATAAGCAGTTACCGTCATGGACTCTTGAACCCCTGAACTAGATATGGGCAGCAAATGATCAATGCCAACAATGGAGCCTACAGCCCTGCTGACTTACATGAATCATAGCTTATTTTCTATAGTAAGCTCAGCGATCATAGATAAAAGCAGTGATTAATACAGACGATGATGACATGTCATGGGTTGTTGTTTTGATGCTGTCTAATTGATTTTGCTCTTAGAGGCACCACGGATCGAGTCCAGTATCGCTTTTATAACGGTGCCACCACCTACCAAGTAGTTCTCAATTGCTGGCCCAGACAGCATTAGATGGCAGGGTTGCCGACTAGGGCAACCCTATATTAATGAGCTGCTGTATCGATAGGGTTAGGAGTTTTCGAAACGGGTGACGAGCATTTTTTCTACTAAGCCATCTGGGGTCGTTTTTTGTCCACTATCGATCCATTGGGCAAATCGCTCGGCAATGGGCAGGAGCATAGCAAACGGGCTCGTAAAGCCAGAGAAAATATGTAATCCTGCAACGCCAGGCATGGGACCAATTAGCGGTAGTCCGTCGCGGCTAAAGGTGACTACACAGTGTCGCCAGCGGCCCGGGATGTCTCTCAAACAGGGCAACTGAGCAGTGATAGCTTGACGCATTTTAGCGTCACTTTGGGCCGCATCAATGGAGTTTGTTACCAAATCTGTGCGAAACCGACTGATTTGACCGATATAGGTTGACTTATCTAAAAATTGAATTACTCCTGTATCCAAAATCGGGGGGGCAATTTCATAGGGGGGGCCATCCCAGAGACCGTCAGTGACTGGGTCACTGGCTTTGGCTTCAGCCTCAAACCGATTGGCTACCGCAGGCATGATCAAGGTACGTAGGGGCTGCTCGACGGTGGGTAAAGCAACAATTTCTGCATGGGTGTGATATAGCGGAACGGCAAGCTGTGAGTTTTTGAGTAATCGTCGGCTGTAGCCTCCAGCGGCCACGGCAATGTTCCCTGCGGCATAGGCCTGGGTCGGTGTGGTTATGCCAGTGACTCGATCGTTGATCCGTACTAAGCCAGTGACTGATGCTATAAGTTGTTGTCCTCCCAGACAGCGAAAGGCCTGATTGAGGGCCTCTAAGGTGTTAATCGGGTTGACATGGCCATGCTTGACGGTGAAAGCTCCGCCAATGGCATCAATTTTGAGTTGGGGTTCAAGGGCTTGGGCCTCTTGAGGTGTGATTAAGTGGGGTGCGATCGCAAACCGACTATACTGCTCTTCCAACTCTGTGCTATCCACACCAGGTGCAAATGTAAGCAGTAGATCGAGTTCTCGAAACTCCGTTGCTCTACCCAGCTCATCTGATAGCTGACGATGGCGTTCAATGCCCGCTTTACAAAGCTGTTTAGTAGTGGCATCTGTGCCTGACCAATAGGCAATTCCCCCATAGCTACAGCGAGTGGCACTGTCTGGATTACCATCATCCACTAGTAATACCGATTGTCCTAACTTAGCTAACTCATAGCTGAGGGCTGCACCTGCTAGTCCATTGCCGATTACGATCCAATCAAACGTCTCCATTCAGCATCCCTCAGCTTGCTTGTTTCAACCACTCACTCAAAATCTAAAATCTGAAATCAAGCATTTACCTGTTGATCACCCATTCAAAATTTAACACTTGGTTTGAGCCACTGGTCTGAGTCATTAGGGTTCATCTTTAGGTCCCTCTTCAGCGCATCTACTCTAAGGAAGCATCTAAGTAAGCAAAATCAATTAACCTCCAAATTTTGGATGTACAGACGTTCCATGGACCGTCATATTCAGCATTTACTCTTGGAAGTTAGTTATGGCTTGATCCTAACCAGGACATAACCCATGCATAGCAGTAACAGTTTGCCAATGCTTTTATGTTAGTAGAGACTCTAAGACAACAAAATTTTGTTGGTTAGAGAACTCTTGACTTTCATGGTTAGCCCTCCCACCAAAGACATAAAAAGTCTCTGGCCAATTGGCCAGAGACTTTTTTACTAGAGTGAAACTCAACAGGTAAATAAGACTGCGATGGCTATCGCATCACTATTAGGCGGTATAGCCAAATAGGCTATCTAGGTAGAGTCGATTGATATGGGGGTGATTTACGCCATTCTGTAGCAGAAACAAGGATAGAGCAGCTTGCATCATCCGTTCCTGACTCCACATTTCATGGGTATCTAAATAGTCTTTGATCGATAGATGCAAATCTTCTGGAATCTCTACCATAAGGGTGACAGTAACAGGGGCTGTAACTGGGGGCATCAGATTTAAAGCTCCTTCAAGAAGATATAGGTATGACAAACTAGTACCTAGTATTCAAGGGACTGTCATGGCTAACGCAAATGCTAGCCGCACCCTGAAGACAGTGCTCAGAAGAAGAATCACTAGGTCACTTAGGTCAGTGGAGCTTTATTGTGCAGGAGCTCTCAGAAATTAGCAATGCTCCCCACTCTTTAGATTTTTCTAAGAAGATTTTGGCCTAACGAGATGATTAGGGTTGAGCTGTTCTTTTGTTTACATGCAGTTACTCAAACGAATTGATTCTGGTCAATTGGACGTTTTCCACAGATGTTTTGAATTTGCATGACTTTGGTTCCTATCTGGGGAGAACTTATCCCAACCTGTGGAAAACTTGTGGAGAAACCTGTGGAAAACATCCTTTTTTATTAAGAAATGTATATTTCTGAATTATTCCAATAACTTTTAATTTTTTTTAGAAATATAAAGCCTTAAAAAATGGATGTTATAAGAATTTTTGTGTGTTCGGATACCTATAGGGCTGTGTTGTATTGACGTCTATAGCGTAGACATCTATTAGCGCGTAACAGATTTAGTATTAGCGAAAACGGTTGGGTGGTCAGTTTCGACGAGTCGCTTTACCTGGCCAGGGCACTAGCTGCGAGTTATTCTGGCGATTATCTAAAAAAATCCCTGACATCGCTGCCAGGGGCAATGGACTTTGCTGTTTAAAGGATTAGGAGAGATAAGGAGAGCTCAGTGGTGCTCTGTATATATAAACAGGCTCCTTCAGCTATATTCCTAAAAGGTTTTTGTGATCTTTTTTGTTTTTCCTTGTGTGTTTGATCACATGAAAAAGCCTCTGTCGGTATGACAGAGGCTTGGGTTGGTGTGTGAAGGTTGTTGGGAGAGGAAAGAGTGCCCTGGGAATAAAGCTTCACCGATAAACGGAGTTTGCACCGGGCACCCAAACTTGATAAGGCAGTCGTATCCATTAGCGGACTACGGTTTTAGTGCTAGCGTCTAGGGCGTTTAGCCGTTCTGTTTGAATATTTTCAATGGCCTTGGTTCGATCATCTTGGGCGTCCAGACGAGCCACTTGGATGGCTTCGATGGTTTTTGTCTGATTGTTGAGATATTCAACCTGAATTTTGTGATGAACCGTGGTCTTGGTGCGGTGATCGAGTGCCTCAAGGCGTTGCTGTTGCAGATTGAAACTGGTGGGTTCAGCAGCGGCAGCAATGGGGGCGAGAGTGCTAGCGTTGACTGACCAGTGGGCAGCGGATGCAACCAGAACAGTCAAAGCGGAAAGACGTGTGCGTTTCATGGTTGATGCTCCCTGATAAATCAATGAATTATTTATTTGCTCCATTGATTACCAGGATGCCGGGCCTAGCTGAACCTTATCTGACGGGTAACTGAAGGTTTCGTAAGGGCTTTCTGAGCTTGGCTGAGGAAAAATAGTGATCATCGTCACAGATTCCAGAGGCTAGTCAACAAGCTTCTAAATCTGGTTAAAATCAGTGTATTGCAATGATTTTGCGGTTTTTCAGAAATACCTGAATCAAAGAAGGGTTAGATATTTAAGTTTAGTAGTAGAAATATGCTACAGATGTGATGTTGAAGAAATAGCTCGACTGATCGAGTGGATGCGACCTGTAAGGGTGTTCCTAATTCCAGGGTCTGCCAAAATCTGGCTCATATAAACAGACCAGAATGTAGTTTGAATTTCCTATGAGATAGTTTGGTTTCGGACTTAACTACTTGCAGCCTGGAAACTGGTTGATGTGTGCCACACCATAGAAAATCAGCTCTTTATTCCGCATACGGATTTTATCAATACGCAGCTGAGTACCACTGAGGCTGAAGGAATCCAGGTCTAACAAAGCATTGACGTGTTCAATAATCGCTTTACCCAACGCTATGTCCTTATCTGTGCCACCACAGGCCACATCGACAAATGCCAGCTTAGTACGGTCATAGACCTCAATACGAGCCGTTAAAGACACAAACTGAGGTGAATTCGAGATACTGCCTATGCGCACCTGACTCAATAAGCTGATGGTCTTATCATCATTCAGTAGCATTTCAGTACTGCTGAAATGAAGGGGTTGGCCCTCAAACTCCATCCGTTGCAGTTTCTCGACTACGAATGGGGTATTAAACGATGTGGTTAAATCTTCCTCAGTCAGCACAACGCGCATGGATGCCTGGGTGGGTTGCTTGATGCGCACCTGCCCTCTAAAAATAGCGCCAAAATCAATTGACACAGCCTGCACGAACAGCTCCATCGCCTTAATGCGAAGGCCGTTATACATCAACATACTGTGGCCAACGAAATCAAAGCCGTCAACGCTTCCCTGGAGCAGTTTAGCTACAGGCTCAGCTCGCACAGTGGCTTCTAGCTTGCCCGTACGTTTAAACAGAGCAGCAATGGCAGTACTCACCGCCTTGCTGACGACTTGGTCACCGCTCTGTCCTGGAAATGGTAAGTTGCCTAACACAAAGGATGTCATTCCTGATCAGTAAGCGATTTCAATGGCTGTGACGCCGAAACCAGATTTAAGGGGTCAGCTACATTATGTACCTTTTCTTAAGAAATGTAACCAGGCGTAACGATATTTTTCGCTTATATGTGCAATTGGAAGGCTAAAAGGATTTTAGTGCAGTTTTTGTCTATGGATACGGACAAATTAATGAAATGGCTCCTGGGCTATGGGAGGATACGCCACAATAGCAAGGAAAAATCGTTAAAACGGTGACAGAAAGAGGGGTTGCGGTTGACCACTATGGCAATCAAACGATGCTCCAAGCATAGAATTTTAACGGACCGGGATAGCTATGGTTTCAATCGAGATAAATAAATTATCGGGTCATTATCCTCGTGGATGTACTTTTTTGAATGATGATTGGGATGCGATCGCACCGTTCTGGTTCCCCATTGCGTTTAGTCACGACGTTACCGATAGCCCCATCGCTGCCACCCTATTGGACCAACGATTGGTTATCTGGCGCACCAGTCAGGGCGTTTCCGTCGCTAACGACCTCTGTCTCCACCGTGGTGTGCCCATGAGTCTGGGGCACATTGATAATGATCAGCTGATCTGCAAGTACCACGGCTTTCACTACAATGCCAGCGGAGCCTGTACGCTAATTCCGGCCAATCCCCAAGCAAGTATTCCGGCCCGGCTATGTCTTAAAACCTACCCCGTTCGCGAAGCGTTTGGGTTGGTGTGGACCACCCTAAGCGGAGATGGCAGCGACGCCAATATGCCCCAGTTGCCGGAGTGGGATAGCCCAGATTATCAGCCCATTTTGCCCGATAGCATTGATATTAGTGCTGCTGTGGGCCGCCAGATGGAAGGCTTTCTCGATGTGGCTCACTTTGCCTGGGTACACCATGAAGCCTTTGCCGATCGTGATAACCCAGAGGTGCCGCCCTACACAGTGACGCCAACGTCTCAGGGCTTACGAGCAGAATATCTCAGCACAGTTAGCAACTTCCCTAAAGAATTACAGCATCGAGCTCCGGCAGACTTTAAATGGCTACGGGTATTTGATGTGTTTCTACCCTTTGCCGCTATTCTGAGGGTTCATTTTCCTGAAGGCGGTCGACTCTGTATTTTGAATGCACCGTCTCCAATTTCGGCGCGCAAGACTCGGCTATTTTCGCCATTGTGCCGCAATTTTGACCAGGAGCAGCCCCTAGAGCCAGTCTACGAATTTAACCGTCAGATTTTTACCGAGGATCAAGAAGTCGTCGAATCCCAGTACCCAGAAGATCTGCCGTTAGATCTGCGTACCGAGTGTCACATTGAAGCCGACAAAACCTCTATTGCGTACCGCAAAGGGCTAGCAAAATTAGGTCTCAGCAAAGTGTATACAGCCTGAAACAACATGGGGACCCTCAATACTCTCCCAACAACGTTCTTAAATAATCAAACCCATCCACCCCAATCCACTGAATAATCCCCCGTCGCTGCCTCTGCAATACTTGCTCAAACGTCTCATCTCCCAACTCTCCCGATACCACTCGCAATAATCCTGCCCCCTGCCGCCACTCCGACGACCCAATTTGATGCAACAAATACATCCCTAACGCTCCATACAGCACTGACGCCTCTACATTCCCTAAGGCTCGCTGTGCCTCCGCCAAATACGTACAGGTTACCCCCTGCAAATATACATTTCCTGCCGCCTGGGTTAATGGCAACGCTTGCTCTAACGTTGCGATCGCCAACCCCGGCTGCCCTGCAATACTATAGGCAATCCCCATGCTGTTATAGGCCAACGCCTTACTCTGAAAATCCCCCAGGGTTTCTGCCAAGTCTCGCCCCCGCTCCAAATAGCCAATTGCCTGCTCATACACCGACAAATCCGGCGTATCGATTGCTCGCGCCGCAAACACCTCACTATAGCCATAGTTCACCAGCGCATTTGCTTCCCCCAAAACATCCCCCTGCTGCCGTGCCATAATTAGCGCCCGCTGGCTAAAGTTCTTTGCCTCCCCATAATTCTTCTGTAGCACATGCACCCTGGCCAGATGGTTAAAGCTGGCAATCACACAGCACTGATCCCCTGCAGCCGTTGAAATCTCTAAAGCCTCTTGATGAAACTCTAGCGCTGCCTCATACCGCCCCAATGTGCGCTGAGAATAGCCCAACAATGTCAGCAACCGCGCCTTCTCCTGTGTACCCGGCACCTGTTTTAGTGGTTCACTAAAATAATCCAAAGTATCTTGCAAATATCCCCCATCAAAGGCAGCAAACACACCTCCATACAAGGGGAAATCATCCCGCTGGGCAAAGCTCCGGAGACTTTGTTGCATCAGCTGAAATGAACTTCGACTCAGATGGGGCCGGCTAGCCTGAAAGCCTTGAGCCAAACTAGCTTCAATGTTGGCAAAAATCAAAAATGTAGAGTAGGAGAGTTTTTTGCCAAGTTTTACATTATAAGGTTGTTGATCAAACCACTTCACTAATCCCCGTTTGAGATAGTGCAACAAAATCGCTAGCTGCACCCAACTACTCTCATCTAGTCGGCTCCATCCCTCTGCTAGAGAAGTGACTGACTCTCCTTTTGCCAAAGCATCAAACAGCTGCTGAGCGACAGGAGACTCTAGCCGCTTTGCCCAATATTGCCAGGGACCACGGCGTTGCTCTGAGCCAAAACCAATATCTTTATCCCCCGCTTCATATAACCAACTAACCAGTTCTCCTTCCAATTGTCTAAAAGCCGCTAGTCCAGACTCGATCCCTTTTCCTAAAGTCCTATTGCTTTCAGCCTGTAAAGACTGGGCTAGCTGTTGCAGCTGATCACGAGTGGGTGGCTGATCTTGATTAGGATCCAACAGTTTAAGTAACGTATCGAGTTGGTCTTCCCCAACAGCTGACGAAAGCTGAGCCGTCACCGACGACACTTTTTCCTCAACCTGCCGTGTTTTTTGTAAATTCGCCCATTCCCCCTGCACCATTTTTAGGGCACGCACAATTCGAGGCCCTTTTAGCGATTTATCCTGCTCCGCCGTCTGCATCCGTTCCGCCAAACAGCGCTCAAATATTTCCCCGCTTCCCACAGGTAAACCATCTTTCAGTTGACGATACACTTGAGTCTTAGACCGAATTTTACCCTTTAGAGTAGCCTGAATCAGCCCTTCAATTAGATCAGAGCATTGAGCGACAACGGAATTACCAGAATTAAGGGACATAGGCTAACCGGGAGTATAACAACGGGAATCCCCCTTAGGATAACGATTGAACCCAAGTCATGTCATTGTTTGGGCATTAGTTACCCTTTATATAAAGATCGCCTGCAAAACATAAACCGTAGATTGGGTTACACCTACACCAATATCTCTCTCTGCCAACCCAAACGTCTTTAACTCAACATTGCCGCACGCCTATCGGAAATTATGGTAAATCGCCATATATAGTGTGGGATTGGATCAAACTATGCCAACCTCTCTCCTAAATTCTCCATAGCCAACATTGCTACTTAAATTTTGGTGATGTTGGGTTTCGTGCTCTCAACCCAATCTACGTTACTTACGAAAGGACACTCTTCCCTTTAGGAAAAATTGAGCATCAAAAAATTGAACAGCAATGATCATGATCACCCTATTGTGATGACACATCAAGGGCTGCACCCTGATAACAAGTCTTGTTCCCATATAATGCGCTATCGATAAATTCGATATATCCGCATATTTACTCAGGCTTCTAACACTAGGGGTTCCCCCTCTCAACTCATTAGTCAGAGAACTTCTCAAGTTTCTGGAAATTCGGCAATCCTTTATGTAGCAAGGAATTCAACTAAGATAACCTCTATACTTTTTCTGGAATGTCATGCTCTTGTTAAATAAATGTTGCAGCTATTGTTTCTAATTGCTAAGGTGTGACCCATGAATTGTTCGTGATGCAGTTTGAAATGATCACCCATGCATCATGACCAAACCACTCCCATGGGAAAAGCTATAGTTTACGCGGTCGTAAACCCTAGTTCTGGGCATGGCTCACGCTTAGTTTTCAATTCATCTGTGCAGTCGCTGATTTGGAGAATGATTGTAACTGCTGTTAGCACAGCTTATCTGACAACCAATTGACGCTCAAAATTGGTTTATGCCAAAGATCAGCAACGCTTTATACATGTAGAGGATTTCAGCATACATACATGAAATCCTCTATGTTTCCATCTCAATAATATTCAGATATCGGTACAGTCCTGGTTCACTTGCCTTGTTGAAGATATGAACCCAGGCCATTTTGGAGTTTTTTGATTATGGATATGCAAGGAAAGACGGCTCTGGTAACCGGAGCCTCACGTGGTATTGGCCGTGCAATTGCTATTGAACTCGCCAAACAAGGTTCTGGTTACATTTTACTTATCGCCCGTGATCTTCAGAAATTGAGAGAAGTGGCAGCAGAACTCCGTAAGTATGGGACTCAGGGTATCCCTCTCTCTGTTGATCTGACCGAGCCAACAGCAGTCAATATTGTTGTTGCCCAAGCATGGAAAGACTATGGGCCATTTGACCTACTGGTCAACTGTGCCGGTGTTGCCTACCAATCTAACTTTCTAAAAACCCCCCTCGGGCAAGCTCACACTGAACTATCGACCAACTTGATGGGACTATATACAGTTACCTGGCTTGTCGGACGACGGATGGCATCTCGTCGACAGGGCACCATTGTTAACGTCTCTAGCCTTATGGGTAAGGTGGCTGCACCGACGATGGCCACGTATTCAGCTACCAAGTTTGCCATTGTTGGCTTCACCCAAGCCCTTCGCCACGAATTAGCTGCCCATAACGTCCGTGTGGTCACACTGCTACCTTCTCTGACGGACACTGACATGGTGCAAGAGTTTAACTTGTTTCGTTGGGTACTTCCCCTCAGCACTGAAGAAGTTGCCCAAGGCCTCATAACTGGCCTAAAAAGCCGCAATTCAGAAATTGCTATTGGCTGGCAAAGCCATATGGCTTTATGGTTTCACCGATTTTTACCCCAAGCAATGGATGCCATCATCCGGCTGTCTAATCCGACTCAAGCTGCGCCGACATATCCCAGACCCAAAAGGGTATAAATCGCTGATATTTGCCTCAAACACGTTGCCCTTTTGCATGCGTATCTATACGTATTTTGTCCCATACCCCAGGTATTTTTTATGACCAACTGCCTGGGGCATTTTTCAAGTAAAGCAAGCTATAAAATTCTTATTTCAAGAAAGTTTGTTTATTTATTAAGTTTCTAAATTTTACCCATAGTTAAGTCAGGTACCTAAGCTTGGCTGAAGCTTACAGACCTTTGGCAGTTCTCATAGGCTGTTCATCATTACATCAGGGCTATTCAAAGGTTCCTCCAAATGCAGACGCTGTGAACAGGGCTAATAAAAAGCTATGGAGGGTGATCACCCCCAATACCATTCGGGATATTAGTGGCTAAGATGGTTAATATATTGACTTAATTGAATAAACAATGAGTTTCTAGAAGACTCAATTCTTCATATTTAAGTCAATAAGTTACGTCCAGTCCGTTGGACTATAAATAAGCGTTTTCCTGCTATTTTTGTAATCTTCACAGAAAATTAGTTGCTCGTTTCAAAAGGCACAATTTGGCAATTGGGTAGTTATACTAATAGGGTGTAACACCCCCCGTATAAGGCTTCGTAGTTACGAGCAGAAACGGATAACATCAACGATCTGAAGATCAGCAGTTATCCCGATTTGCGAACGAGGATCCGGAAAACCATGTTGTGGTTTGGGATCTATTTTCTGCGCATAAGGATTACCGGTTTATACACAAGCCTATGTTCTTTTATGCCTGTAGCGTTTCCTGTGTGTCACTCCCTTGTGTGTCACCAAAGTAGATGTCGAAGTTTATTTAAATTGACTTCAACATTACATAGGTCCAAGTGACCTAACTGAGAAAGAGGCTTATGCCGGGATTGTTGTTAAGTAGGTGACGAATGCCATGGTTGATGTGAAAGCACCTCCCTTACGGGAATACATTAACGTCATGGAACTGTTAGTAGCAGAAGAGGTTGAGCAACAGCTACGCCAGCTACCAACTCGTGTTCTTAAATATGTCAAACCGATTGAGGTTGAGACCTATGCCTTAAATCGGTTGCCTCCTCTATATGCAGTCAGTGAGAAAGGTTGGCAATCTCAATATCACAAGGCCAAATATGAACTGCGAAAAGAGATTAACAATGCTGTTAGGCAAGCCATTGCGGCAGTTCAGGTAGATCCTCTACGAGCCTCTCGTCCTTTGGTACGTCGCTCTGCGATTGCTGGAGCCAATGCAGCTTTGTTAGAGCAGTTTCGAGCTGCACTGGGGCAACCCAATTTAACTTGGGAGTCTCTGTTGCGTAAGTGCAAGCGGGCTGGTGCTGCCAGACGTGGAGCAGTGACTGGAGAAGCAGAACCACCTCTACCTACCAAGCCCTATGCAGCAGCGGCTGCCCACGATGTGGATGCTGCCCCCGATGCGGATGAGTATGCAGCAGCCTATGCATCTGAACATGCAGACCATATGGATCACCATGGAACCGTTTGGCGGCCAGGTACCTATGGTGAAACATCCTGGCATCCTAAGCGGAACTATGGCTATCAGACGCCAAAGCCTCCTTCCACCTCAACCTACGATTGGAATGATTCTCGATATCGGTGAAAATTTAATCTTGTAGAGGCGTTCCATGGAACGCCTCTACATCTTGTTAATTAGCGGGTTTCAACCATTTTCTGGGCGATCGCCAAGGCTTGTTTAACCTGCTCAAACCCGGTTCCGCCCAGGCTATTCCGAGCTGCGACAACTTGCTGCGGTGCGATCGCATCATAAATATCCTCTGCAAACGCGGGATGAATTGCCTGCCATTCTTCTAACGTCAGATCCTTAAGCAATTTGCCAGCCGCCAACGAGGTTTTGACCACTGTACCCACAAGGTTGTAAGCATCCCGAAAGGGTACTCCCTTAGCGGCTAAATAATCAGCCACATCGGTGGCATTGGAAAAGTCGTTAGCCACAGCTTCTGCCAATCGCTGCGGTCGAAACTCCAGTCCCTGATGCAGAAGAATCGTCATAGACTGCAGACAGGCCTGCACCGTACCCACGGTATCGAACAGCGCTTCTTTATCTTCTTGCAAGTCTTTGTTGTAGGCCAGAGGCAATCCCTTCATCATGGTCAACAAGCCCTGCAAATGGCCAAACACCCGCCCTGTCTTGCCTCGCACCAGCTCCGGCACATCGGGGTTTTTCTTTTGAGGCATAATACTCGACCCGGTGGAACAGCTGTCCGTGAGGGTGACAAATCGAAATTCTTCTGATGCCCAAAAAATCACCTCCTCGGCCAGACGTGATAAATGCACCATGATCAGGCTAGCGGCATTGACAAACTCAATGGCAAAGTCCCGATCGCTGACGGCATCCAGACTGTTGGCATAGATGCGTTCAAATCCTAGCTGATCGGCGGTGTACTGGCGATCGATGGGGAAGGTGGTCCCGGCCAAGGCTCCAGCTCCCAACGGAGAGGTATTAACACGTTTAGCTACATCGCCTAAACGCTCGTAGTCACGTTGGGCCATCTCTACGTAGGCAAGCAGGTGATGGGCCAGACTCAGGGGCTGAGCTCGCTGTAGATGGGTATAGCCAGGGATTAGGGTGTCTACGTGGACTGAGGCATGGGCTAGCAAGGCTTTTTGAAAGTCTCGGATCAAGGTGCGGATGGTTTTGATGTGCGATCGCAAATACAACCGAATATCCGTCCCCACCTGATCATTCCGCGAGCGTCCTGTATGCAACTTTTTGCCCAATGGCCCCAGCAGTTCAGTTAACCGACGTTCTACCGCAAAATGGACATCTTCTTCGTCCACACCAGGGGTAAACGTCCCTTGACGATATTCTTGGCGAATCGCCTCTAAACCATCCACCAACTGCTGACCTTCAACTTCAGAAATGATGCCAACCTTCGCCAACATCTTGGCATGGGCCTGGGACCCGGTCAGATCATAGTCAACCAGGGCAATATCAAACCCAATGCTGGCATTAAATTCTGCAATAACCGGATGTAATCCCGTCTCAAATCGCTGACTCCAGGGGGTAGGTGATGTACTCAAATCGTGAAAACTCCTGCCAATAATGAAGATGCCGACGCGCACCGCCTAAACTTACCCTAAAGCGCACTAGAAGACTATCCAATTACCTGTGCCTAACCTTAATAAGTAGTGATACCTCGAATTACATAGCCCACTACCATGCCAATGAGTAATGCCCACAGCTGACCTGAGTCCACAAAATTACCTAGAATATCCCCAGAGCGGTCAAAGAGATTATCCTCAAACTGCTGAGCGATCACAGGCATAGTAACGGCAGCAACTGGCTGATCCACAATTGGCGTAACAGGTGTGAAATCACCAAAAGCACTAGAGGATGTCTCGATTTTCATGGGGCTTACTAAAAATTTGGTAGATAAATAATCGGGCAAATCGATCATTGCACTACACCTAGATAACATCAAGCCATTTCCGGAATTATAGGGATTTTGCACAGAAAACCCTTACAATTCCAGAAATAATCGGCCACCCCCTACTCTTCAATTGCAGATAATTGCCGAAACTCAGCAGGTTGGGTCACCTTCATGACCACTAGCGTCGTATCGTCATCCTTAGAACGATCAGGACCAATAAAGTGACGCAATAAATTGAACAGATAGTCCAAAATCTCTTGGGAGCTTTCTAAGTTACGACAGGCCCAGCATACAGCCTTGATCAAATTGTCTTCATCAAAGCGCTCACCACGAATATTAGCTGCATCGGTAAAGCCGTCCGTATAAAAAATCACCACGTCACCTGGATACAGCTGCATTTGTCCCTCATGGTAACGGGTATCAATATCCAACCCCAGCAGCATACCGTCAGCATCTAACCGACTGATGGTATTGTTAGCCGCCTGCCAAAGCAGTGGTGGATTATGGGCTGCATTACCATAGGAAAATAGCTGGGTCCTGGGGTCATATTCTGCATAAAACAACGTCACAAACCGATTTGAACTCTCCAAATCGGTGTGCATAACGCAGTTGAGATTCTGCAGAATTTGCCCAGGGGAATGATCGTTGAGCACCTCTGCCCGCAACATGCCCCGCAACATGGTCATAATCAAACCTGCGGGCACACCCTTTCCCATCACATCACCAATGGCAATACTCCATGGTTGGGCGGATGATAATTGAGTCGCCGGATTACGTAACTGGTCGTAGGTAGTTGGAATGAAATCGTAGTAGTCTCCACCAACTTTTTGAGCCGTTTGACAGCGAGCGGCCAGATCCACACCCTCAATGATTGGGCACTGGCGAGGTAGCAATTTTTCTTGGATCTCCGCCCCTAGCTCTAGTTCTCTATCCAGCCGCTCTTTTTTACGTAGAGCCAAGGTCAACTCATCATTTTCAATCGCTACAGCTGTCTGGTCAGCCACCAATCGAACCAGCTTTTGCCGGGTCTCTGTCCAAGCATAGTCGCCATCATCACTAAATACATAGAGACGCCCACGCTCAACATTTTGAACAATGATGGATGTGCCAAATAGCTTCAGTTCTGGAGCCAGAAAGTGATTTAGCTGCTGATCCAAAGTCACCATGGCATTACGAGCTGCCTGATGGGTCAGAGCCACGGATTCGCCATCCGATCCTTTACCCCCTGACGAAACTGCCAGAGAAGACGTAATCTGACGTGTAGCCGACTCCAAGGCATAACGCACAGTCTGACAGGTGTCGTTAGTCGGACAATAAAGGCGCTCTAGGCGTAGCTGACCATTGGGACGAAACAATACCAGAGCACCGCCAGTCGCATCGGTTACCCGATTGGCAATCATTGGGATCAGCTCTAAAAACTGACTAATGTTGTTCAGGCTTCGCAGGGCAAACCCTAAAGAACTCAGCAAATCCTGGATTTTGTACTGCTCACGCTGTAGTCGAGCCACCAGTTCTTTGAGTGCAAAAACAGGTGTGCCGCCCGGTAGGGTGCTGCCCTCGGGAAGGGAATTAAAGGGTAGCGAGGGACTAGGCGACATAAGCACAATCGACAACACCGTCGATAGTTAGGAGCAGTAGGACAAAAAAACACCAGTGAATGCAAGGCAATATAGCGGTCAAAGTCACGCTTGGCAACTAGATATTTAAGGTTAACTATAAGTCTTCAAACAAACTTGCTAACGCAAAATTTTAGACACCAAGATAGCATCTCCGCCACAACCGTCAAGGGTATTTTGCTCATCCTGATGACTTTCCCTAGGGCCACTGCACTCGGTAGGTGTGGAAAACCTCACCTGCAACCTGCTTCGTGACCTTAGCTCCCATACGTTTAATCAACGCTCGCCAATGGGGTAAATCCACTAGTTCAACATCAGCGCCCAAATAGGTTTCTAAAATAGCCCAATTTTCTGCTAATTCTTCTTCTGGGTTAATGACATCAAAAATAAAATGCCCCCCTGGCTTTAAGCAGGGCTTTACAGCGGTCATTACCCGTTCCCAGTAGTCCAATGGATAATAGCAACTAAATCCAGTCGCGATTACCAAATCAAATGTCGCTGGTTCATAGTCGAGCTTATGGGCTGGGGCTAATTGAACACCCTTAAATAATTTTGAGTCCAGCTGAGGCCCCCGTTGATTGAGGGCCGCCTGGGCAACCTTGCTGATTTCTTGACCAACGAATACCGCTTTCCACTCTTTCCAGGGATAAATCAAAAAACTGAGGCCACAGCCAAGGTCTAAGCAGCGTTGACCTTTCTTAGGGCGGGCGACTTCCCAAAACTTAGTGGTAATACGCGGGGTTAAACTACCCGCCACCCACTCCCGAAATACCGCCATCTCTTCGACCTCATCCGGTAGCTCAAATGATTTACCTCCATACTCTTGGTCAAACCTTTGAGCTACTGCCTGTAGCTGGGAAACTACCATCCTTGGGTATCCTTCTCACTAAATAATCGAATTAATCGAATTAATTACAGGCGGTCAATCGCTAACGCCCCTTCAGTGCCTTGGTAAAGTTCTGACGATAGGAGGCACTAATAATAAACACAGGCCAAAGCAGTGTTAAATACAGCTTGCCGCTACTGAAGTTGGTGCGATTAAAGCCGGTCCAAAATTTCCAAGCGCCATAGCCATAACCGCCTAACAACAATAGTCCTAACAAAGTGGGCATAGATTTATCCTCGCAATGGTCAATAAAGTAATCAGTGCACTCAAGCTTATAGTTATAGCCGTTGGAAATTTTGTCTGCAGGATATTAATGCTGATAGTCATAGACCGTCAATGGCAATAGGTCATGGAACACAATACGCGTCACCTTATAGCAGTAGACTAGGTACTTTGAAGGCTTGCTTAATGAATATAAAGTTGAGCTTAACAAAGCAAGTACAATTGACACTGCATACATCTAGCACGGCAAAAGAAATGTAATCACTCAAAGCACATATTGCCTGAGTGTATTTCAAAGGTTAGCGTCGTTGTCTATTCACAGCTAACCTTCAATCAAAATTGTTTGAATTCTCATAACCCACAGGAGGAATTATGCGCGCAGTACTCATGGCTGGTGGTTCTGGAACCCGACTTCGACCGCTAACTTGTGACCTGCCAAAGCCCATGGTTCCTGTGCTCAATCGTCCAATTGCAGAACATATTGTCAATCTGCTAAAGCGACACGATATCAATGAAGTCATCGCTACGTTACACTACTTGCCCGATGTGATGCGTGACTATTTCCAGGATGGGCGCGACTTTGGTGTACAGATGACTTACGCGGTGGAGGAAGATCAGCCTTTGGGCACCGCAGGATGTGTGAAGAATATTGCTGAACTCCTGGATGACACATTTCTAGTCATTAGCGGCGACAGTATTACGGATTTTGACCTTAAAGAAGCGATTCGATTTCATAAGGAAAAAGGCTCTAAAGCAACCCTGGTCTTAACCCGCGTGCCAAACCCCATTGAATTTGGCGTAGTCATTACAGATGAAGACGGACGTATCAAGCGTTTTTTAGAAAAGCCCTCCACCAGTGAAATTTTCTCAGATACAGTCAACACTGGCACCTATATTCTTGAGCCTGAAGTCTTAGATTACCTACCTGAAAATCAAGAAAAGGACTTCTCTAAGGATCTGTTCCCTTTATTACTGGAAAAGGGGGAGCCGATGTACGGCTACGTGGCCGAAGGCTACTGGTGTGATGTGGGCCACCTCGAAGCCTACCGGGAAGCTCAGTATGATGCCCTTGAAGGCAAAGTATTGGTGGATTTTGCCTATCCTGCATCTTCCCCCGGTATCCATGTAGGTCAAAATACCCACATTGATCCAACCGCTGTGATCAAACCACCGGTTTTGATTGGCCGAAACTGTCGCATTGGGGCTCGGGTTACCTTAGAACCAGGCACAGTCATTGGTGACAATGTCACCGTTGGCAGTGATGCTGACCTTAAACGCCCCATCATTTGGAATGGAGCCATCATCGGTGATGAGACCCATTTACGAGCCTGTGTAATTGCCCGGGGTACTCGGGCCGATCGACGAGCTCACGTGTTAGAAGGTGCAGTGGTCGGTGCTCTCTCCACCGTCGGGGAGGAGGCACAAATTAGTCCAGGGGTCAGGGTATGGCCTAGTAAGCGGATTGAGTCTGGAGCCACACTCAATATCAACTTAATTTGGGGCAATACGGCCCAGCGCAATCTTTTTGGTCAGCGCGGTGTGACGGGGCTGGCCAATATTGATATTACCCCTGAGTTTGCAGTCAAATTGGGGGCAGCCTATGGGTCTACCCTGAAACCGGGGTCCTATGTCACCGTTTCCAGGGACCAGCGCAGTATTGCCCGCATGGTCTCCCGATCTTTGATTGCCGGGCTGATGTCTGTGGGTATCAATGTCCAAAATCTAGAAGCAACGGCCATTCCTGTGGCTCGCGTCATCCTCCCAACATTAGATGTTGCTGGTGGCATTCATGTCCGTCTGCATCCTGATCGGGCCGATCAAATCTTGATTGAGTTCTTTGACAAGAAGGGTATTGACATTCCCAAAGGCAAGGAAAAGAAAATTGAAGGAGCTTACTTCAAGGAAAATCTGCGGCGATCGCAAATCCATGAGATTGGCGAAGTCTCCTATCCAGCCAACCTAATAGACATCTACACCAGGGAATTCGAGAAACGACTGAATGTAGGCTCTATTCGCCACAGCAATTCTAAAGTCGTCATCGACTATGCCTATGCGGTTTCCGGTGCCGTCCTACCGAGATTGCTAGGAAAATTTGGTTGTGATGCCGTTGTGCTAAACGCTAGTCTGAGCCAAACTGCTCCCTCCATGGCCGAGCGAGAACACATGTTAGGCCAGTTGGGGCAGGTAGTTCAGGCTCTACAAGCTACAGTTGGGGTACAGGTAGCGGCCAATGGCGAACAGCTAGTGCTGATGGATGAGGTGGGCTCACCGATTCGCGGAGAAATGTTAACGGCTCTGATGACCCACATGATTCTGACGGCCCATCCCCAGGGAACAGTAGTTGTACCGGTTCATACCTCTGGAGCCATTGAGCAAATTGCTCGTCGCCATGGTGGCCATGTCGTTCGCACCAAAGCTAACCCAACTGCCCTCATGGAAGCTTGTCAGGCCAGCAGCAATGTTGTTCTAGGTGGCAGCGGTGACATGGGCTTTATCTTCCCTCAACTCCACCCTGGTTTTGATGCCATGTTCTGCATCGCCAAGTTAATCGAAATGTTAACTATCCAGGAACAGTCCTTGGGCCGTATCTGGGGTGACTTACCCAGAATTTCCCATCGAGTACAAACTCTACGTTGCCCATGGACTATCAAAGGTGCACTGATGCGTTATCTTGTGGAGAGTCATCCCGCTGATACTCTTGAACTGGTGGATGGTGTCAAAATAGTTGACCGTACTCGCGATAACTGGGTGTTGATTTTACCTGACGCTGGCGATCCGCTGGTCCATATCTTTGCCAATAGCGCCGACCGTGATTGGGTAGATACCCATCTACAGGACTATCGCCAACGGGTTCAAAGTTTCATTGAAAAAGAGCAAGGTATTCGAGAGGAACAAGTCGTATGAATCATTGCATCCTCATGGGCGAGATTGTCGAGAGCCCACAGCTGCGCTACACCTCCGACAACCAAACCCCCATTGCCGAATTTAAGATCAAAATAGCTGGGCTGCGCCCAGATGATAGCCCATCGCAGTTTAAGGCCGTTGGTTGGGGCAACCTGGCACAGACAATTCAAGACGCTAGCTACGGTCCTGGTGATCGAGTCGTGGTTGAAGGTCGATTAACCATGAAAACCGTTGATCGACCTGAAGGGTTTCGTGAAAAGCAAGCGGAAATCACCGTCCAACGTCTGCACCGCATTGCCGAGATGCAATCTATGCTGATGGCAGCGGCACCTCCCATCGCTGAAGGTAGTCATAGCGGCAGTCGTCCAGCTGCCTCGACTCCTCAGCCAAGCAGCCCACCGACTAATACCACGACGCCTGATTACGACGAAATTCCGTTCTAGTCATAGCCTTATAGAGGTAGTCTGCGATTATGAAGTTGTCAATTAATGGCCCACCTAAGTTTATTCGGCGCGGGTGGGTCATTAATTATTGATAGTTAGACTTACAGATATCCCTGCAAAAAATCAAACGGCTCGTCTTCCCAACAAGGCTCTGGATAGAGCTGCCTTAAACGAATACAGACATCGATCAAAATTTCTTCGACTTGCAGGTCATCAAATATATCCTCCAAAGCCTGTTCATCACGATGCCGCAAAGCGGTCAACGGTTCTGCATGGAACGTCAGTGGCTTTAGGAATGGATGAATTTGAGATTGCTGTCGCGCATGACGAACGTCCTGCCAAGAACATGTCCAAGAGTCTTGGGTAGAAGTTTTATCAGTGAACGAGGAAAAACGAGATTTTGGCTCAACTCCTATTACAGTCTGAGCAACCGAATAAAAACCATTAGAGGGCTTGGCTTCAGGAAAATTAGTGTCGGGCATAGGCTGAATGTCCGTTATCAAACCATTGTATTGGTCCATAAGACAGTTCGCTATTCTAGACAACAAACATCAAGCTCTAGACAACAAACATCAAGCACCCGTGAGGCTATTTCTAACGCCCGACCTGTTGAAATAATTGAACTCAATCCCGACTCTGTAGGCCTATGCATAATGATTAGATGCCAGTCCTACGTAGTAATGCCTAAACTTTTATATCTTCAGCATGGCGACGCCAGCTGGTTGGTGATTCTTCCAGATACTGAGCTGATAGTCGAAATACCTCAGTAAAATGCTGGACAAGTATGGGTTTCACCTCGGCTAACGTAATGCCATGCACAAACTGAGCCATAGAGCCAACCGGTCGATCAGCTATACCACAAGGGGTAATGCGCTCAAAGCCTGATAAATCTGGACAAATATTCAGAGCAAACCCATGCATGGTGATCCACCGGCTGACCTTAATGCCAATTGCAGCCACTTTATAATCATCAACCCATACACCAGTCAAACCTTGAATGCGCTTGGCTAAAAGGTTGTAGTGAGCAAGCGTACGAATCACAACCTCTTCTAACTGGCGCAGATACCAATGCAAATCTTTGCGATGGTAATGCAAATTCAAAATGGGATACCCCACTAATTGGCCAGGGCAATGATAAGTGACTTCACCGCCACGTTCTACTCGATGCACTTTATAACTGGGATTAGTTAAATCAAAATGCACAAACTGCTCTTGCGAGCCAGCGCCCAGGGTATATACCGGAGGGTGCTCAGTCAACACCAGAACATCGTCTGCGTTAGAGTCCTGTTTACGTGTAGACACCAATTCTTTCTGATATTCCCAAGCCAATTTATAGGCGATTAAGCCAATATCTTGAACAATAAGCTTTCTATCTTCAGTCACTATAAGAATGTTGATTCTGTATCAGCTTTTCGTCACTTTATACCTGCTTTAACTGACTTTATATATGCAAAAAAATGAATGTAGTAGAGTCAGAAAAATACTGAGATATCGAGTAATTCAGAACTATCTATACATCACAAGAGAAAGATTAAAAAAGTATTAAGGGTCGCAAAAATCAACCCCCCTTCCCAAGGAGGGGATCAATGTTCACAAGTGCTAGAACCCCTATTGTACAAGAAATTTTGTGATCTTGAGGGAACACATAAGACTCAAATCATCCCGCGCTAATCCTAAAGATTTATCAACGGATAAAAATGTTTCTAAACAGAAAAAATCTCTCAGAATTAAAGTGCTAGGGTGAAACTAATCGCTTATCTTCTATCAGTGGAGGCAGCTTTATGAAGCTTGTTATCCAAGGAAAAAATCTTGAAATTACAGAGGCTATTCGCCAACATGTTTCACAAAAAATTGAGAAGTCAGTTAGCCATTTTCAACGAATGATCAATAAGGTTGATGTTTGTTTGTCTGTGGCTGGTGGTACAAAAATGCCCAATCGGCAGTATGCAGAAGTTACAGTTCATGTAAACCGCGCTGTAGTAAGGGCCGAAGAAAGCAGCGAAAGCCTATATGCCAGTATTGATTTAGTAGCGGATAAGATTTGTCGGCAGCTTCGCAAATACAAGGAAAAACGTCGCAGTTCTGATCATGTATCAGTGCGTTCCATGGAGATTGATACTACTTCTCAGGATGCGAATTTGCACGTCACTGAGCTGTTAGAGCAGGGCCGGCCCCAACTGCCAGCAGAGGTAGTTAGAACAAAATATTTTGCAATGGCTCCCATGTCAGTGCAAGAAGCCCTGGAAAATCTACAGCTTATTGATCACGATTTTTATGTGTTTTACAACTTGGAGACTGACCAAATCAACGTGATATATGAAAGGAATCACGGTGGGTATGGACTGATTCAGCCTCGTCCTGCGGGTGCCAATAATGGCCATGGCAACGGCCATAGTGCCCATGTGTCTGTTAGCAATAACGGACATCTTCAGACCGATAAACATCACCTGCAATCCGCACCTCTGCGCAATTAGATGTCAGTAGGTAAGGCATCTATTGTGCACCTTTAACCTTCAAAGCCGTTGACATGCCTGACAGTGCATACCAACGGCTTTATTTTTAGGTTGAGAGTGCCAACGCCCCAGTCTATTGATTCAGATTATCGATGCTATCTACATCAGAGATAACATCGTAGGTTTGATTAGCAAAGGTTACCCGGTCTCCTGCCCATAGTTTGCGACCGCGTCGTAACTCTACCTCATCGTTCACTCGTACATGGCCAGCCTGAATCAGATGTTTGGCTTCACCGCCGGATTGAACTAAGTCATTGAGCTTTAGGAACTGGCTTAGTTTTATAACGTGTTCGGACATGATGGATATTCAAAGGCAATAGTTAGTTCTCTAAGACAACGACGTTAGGATAACTTCAAAGCACTGACGGGTACATCATCCCAAGAGTCTACAGTGCGCAATCGAGCGACCCAACCAGCTTCTTTTTGCTCATCTGTTAATGATGCTTGAAACGTTGCATGGCATTCTTCAGCAGCATTTTGATCACAACAAGCGATGGCAGAGTAGACAATCCCAGAGGGATCTATATGCTCATTTACCCAAATCATAAAAGTCAAACTAGTGTGGGTAGAGGTTATGCAGCTGCTGGCTCACCTGATAAGCTCTGGATTGTTTGCTGCATCTCAGCAATGGCTTGCAACTGGTAGTCATTGACCTCTTGGAACCGTTCTAGCGTAACAAATACTCCATCCAGCATGTGTTGGATAGTATCCATTTTTTCAGCCGCAGGACCCATATACTCGTTACGGGTTGCGATCGCACGCTCCAAACCAGCCCAATCCTTAATCGCCTGCTCAAACGTGTCTCGTTCCTTCTCCAGATTAGACCGCTGATTGTCCAACTCAGACTGCTTAGTATCTACCTGCTGCTGTAATGAGTTACAGCGATTTTCCAACTCAGCAATTAACTTCTCTAACTCCACAGCCTGGGTCGCTAGCTCCTGACGGACCTGATCGATATGTTCCAGCACTGGCTCCAAATCAGCTGCATTTTCCACAGGGCTATCAACAGTTGCCTGACCCTGACGCCGCAATAAAACAGCTCGATGCTGGCTTAGTACCTCTTCCCGTTCCAGCAAATTACGGCGCTGACCAACCAAGGTTTTATTGAGCATATCGTAACGATCTTGCTCGTCACTGATATCAGCTTCAATCTGCATCCTGTCATACTCGCTAGCAGCTTCCGCTTTCTGCTTCAGCTCATCAATCGCCTGCTGCTGGTATGTCAGCTCTTCCTCTTGGTCACTAACAAAGCGAGACATCTTTTCCAAATCTGTTTCCATACCCATCAGCAAAGCCTCAAGGTCTTCGATAGACATCTCCTCAAGTTTGGTGAGGTCAATTTTCTTGCCCAAACGTACCTGATCACCAGTATTCAGCAGCTCATAGACCTTTTGATATACTCCACTCTGCTGATTAATCTGCTCTGATACCAGTTGGTTTTGCTGCTTTTTCTGAGCAAGCTTTACCTTTGATTCCCGCAATTCTATACATAGTGCATTGAAAGCGCTGCGATCAGCATCAACAGTCTGGTAAAGCTGCTGCACCGACTGCTTGAATCGCTCTACATCATGGCTCTTAGATTGCAGCTGATCCTGTTGTTCAGAGCCAGTCTGCTGCAAACCTTGTAAAATGATTTGATACTGCCCCAGGGAATCACGAGTGCTACCAAGTTGCTGACGCAGGTCCTCCATTGGCACTACGTTAACCATCAACTGCTCAACGGCATCTCTTAGCTTTTGCGTCTGGCTCGAATCTAAACCTGTCTGAGACGATAACGTTTCACGATGCTCTTCAAGCCTTTGTTTCTCTCCGTTTAAGTGCGCCCATGCGCCCTCCAGCTCAGAGTTTTTGCGTTCGTAGTCTTGGCGCTGTTCATCTAGCTCAGCGCGAAATGTCTCTAACTCTTGCTTTTGCGTATCTAACTCAGAGAGTTCAGTCGCCGCCTGCTTGATTTCATCTTCGCGGGTATCTAACTCCAGCTCACGTTGATTAAGCGCCTGACTTTGATAGGTTAGGGACTCTTTCCACTGTTCAATCTCGTCTTCTTGAGTTTTAAATTTTTTGTTGAGACTAGAAAAATTTTGCAGGATGCTGACCAACTGACGTCCCGCCTCATAATGACGCTGAACCTGACGACCATTGGACAGCTCAATTAAAATCAGCGCGCCAGAGCTATAACCTGCATCATCTGGAGCTGGGACTAGTTCGTCTCCAGAGACAGCACTCCAATTTTGCTCCGAGCGCTCACAAGCTAAGAGTTTAAACTCAGCTCGGCTGCTGCCCATAAATCCACTTTTTTTCTGAACCTCGGCCAAATAACGCACGCTGGCATCCCCTTCGTCTATACAAATAGCTACCGGAAACAGCTACTCAGTTACACAATATCCACGTCTCGTTTAGTTAGTAATATAGAAGCTTAAGGCACTGTATTTATCAAAATATTGAAGCAAAATCAATAGCCAAACGATATTTATCTGAGCGACTCTAGACCTAATAATCCCAAGCTATTCGCTAGTGTATACGTGTCCGATGGAAACCTCTAACCTATAAAAAACAATTCTCCCAAAAGCGCTAAACCATGGAGGTTAACTATCACTTCAATGAATTAATTCCTCTCTAATATGTACATTCCTACGTGCGCATACGGCTAATCAATAGACACCACCACATACCATTCACATAAAAAATGTCACTTTATAAACAGCAGCTAAACTGCTTAGAGCACATAGCCACCTCATATAAAGACAGTGTAACTGTAGTTAAGTGCTAATAATTGTAGCTAATGCCGTATATCAATGTAGCCAACCTAGTTACCAAGTGCCAATTCCTTAGGACAAATCTATGCAGGGCCAGTTAAGCGAGCTGGATATTCGCAGTATTTTTCAACTGATTGATATTGGTCAGCAAACCGGAGAACTTTATATTGAATCTTTCGATGGGCCAGCTAACTCATGGCTAGTGTTTTTTGCCAATGGCGGCATTCTTTACGCTGGACGCACCAATGAACAGCTAAATCGGCTGCGCGATATTTTGTATCCCCTCAAGTTAGAGGTTCAGTGGGAAAGTGTTGACCTGTCTAATCTAACTCCCCTCCGTCCACCAGAGTACGGAGCTCTATGGTGGTTGCTAGAAAATGGCCATCTCACCACTCAACAAGCACGTTCCGTACTTTACCGTTTGATCGAAGAAACGCTTTTTGAAGTCATCAGCTTACATCAAGGACGATTTTTGTTTCGCTTTCACGCCTCCCTGAGCCCTCAACTCACCGAGTTTGACACCAAACCCCTGGTAAAGCGAGTGATTCGACAGTTACAAGGATGGTTGCGACTACAGCCTCGGTTAAATTCTTTTTACGATTGCCCCTTCCTAGCCGACACTTACCGTACAGACTCAGCATCTCTACCGCCACTTTTGGCCATGTCTGATGGCAAAACATCTGTGATTCAAATCTCGCGCCACCTAAGTCGAAATATTTTTAGTGTTGCTAACGGGCTATATCCTTACGTCCAGAAAGGGCACATCCAAATGGTGCATAGTCTACAGGCATCTCATCGCATCCAGACTAAAGCCCCTATTAATAATGCTGTTCCTCGCATCGTATGTATTGACGACACCCTAGCTGTCAGACAGGCCATAGAAATGATGCTGGATGCCTATGGCTACGAAGTCACATCCATTGGGAATCCAGTAAAGGCCTTGAGTTTACTGTTCAGTCTTAAGCCCGATCTCATTCTCTGTGATGTAGCTATGCCTGAACTAGAAGGGCATCAACTATGTGCCATGTTGAGACAGGCTCCATATTTCCAATCAGTTCCTATCATCATGCTGACAGGTAAAGACAGCTTTGTAGATCGTGTCAAAGCCAACATGGTTGGAGCCACAGACTATCTAACTAAACCCTTTGGCGAACCAGAGCTGTTAGCCTTAGTAGAAAGATACGTAGGTAGGGGCAATCCTAAGCGTCTTGCCCCTGAAATGCTACTTGAGCAGGAAATATCAGCTACCCTAAACCCTGAGAACTGGAGTAATCCATAATGATGGAAGATATTGAGTGGAAATCATTCTCTTTTCGAATTTATTAATGATTTTTACGTAACTTGTAGAACCATTACGCTCTATCCAACCAAAAGAATTTTGATGAAAGTTTAATAAATTAGATACGTACGGGTATTTTATTAGGCACAAGCGGTAGGGTGTGCATACCATCATGCACCAAATAGCCAACCAATCGCTGCTTTCCCAGGTGAATCCCAATTAACTGGGCATATTAGTCAACTTAAATAGTTATTTCCCCCTAGGGGGGCATAATGGGTTGAATCAAGATATGAACCGGTCTTAAACGGCGAAATTCAGGTTATGAGTACGGTTTTAGTAGTGGAAGACAGTGTTGCCCAACGAGAAATGATTATTGACTTATTAAAGGGTAATGGTCTACAAGTGACTGTCGCTAGCGATGGTGTTGAAGCATTGGCTCATATCCAGGGAGATCTACCTGACTTAGTCGTTTTAGACATCGTCATGCCCCGCATGAATGGGTACGAAGTCTGTAGGCGTATTAAGTCTGACCCTGCCACACAAAATCTGCCTGTTGTACTGTGTTCTTCTAAAGGTGAAGAATTTGACCGTTATTGGGGAATGAAACAAGGAGCTGATGCTTATATTGCCAAGCCATTTCAGCCAACTGAGCTAGTGGGCACAGTCAAACAACTGCTACGTGATTGAAATGCCAAAGATTTTTGAGGTAATAGGGGCCGATGGTAGGTAATCCAGACTTTCAAACCGGAGTAGGGCAAGATCAAGACCCTGAACTACAAAAGCTTGAAACGCCTGATGGCGAACTTCATCTGCGCTTCTATGTCGGAGCCGATGATGAATTTGCTTTACCTGCCATTGGTATTCGCCGAATCATTGAAAATCCCCCTGACCGTATCACCCCTGTTCCCAATGTGTCTCCTTTATTACTTGGAACTTTGAACGAACAAGGGCGTGTCATATGGGTTGCCGATCTAGGGCAGTTTTTAGGTTATTCTCAACCGATGAATACTGACAGGGCAGAAATTCCAGTGATTGCTGTCGAACATCAGGGGACTATGTTAGGCTTAGCCGTTAATCAGATAGTGGGTACAGATTGGCTAGATGCGGAACGCATGAAGATGTCCCGCGACTACTCCGATACAATGGCACCTTTTCTAAAGGGGGAATGGGTACTAGATGCCAATACGGATCGCTCATTACGCCTATTAGACCATGTTGCCATACTGCGCTCGGCGCGTTGGGTAGCTTAGGGTCGATGGGTTGAAAATATGGAGAAGTTTAGACTGGCAGGAGAATACAGATGGCATCGGGCATAGATTACGCTCAAACTTATCAAGCAGCAGAACGTGCATATATGCAGGGCAGTTATGAACAAGCTGCTGACATTATTGAGCAACTGGCAGAAAATTACCCGAGCGATCCCAATGTGCTCCTGCTCAAGGGTCACATCTATTGCTATGGGCTAAGTGCGTACGATGTAGCCCGCACTCAATATAAATCCGTCTTAAATTTAACGTCCGATCCTGAGTTCGTTAATTACGCCAACAATGGCCTTACCTATGCAGAACAGATGGATGTTAGCCAGGTACAGGCTGATGAGAATGGCATAGAGGATATTACTGCAGATGGTCTGTTTGACTCCATAGAGCTCTATGGCGATATGGGAGAAGAGGGTGATGACTTGAGTGCCGGGCTCGATTTGTCCTTTGAAGAAGCAGATGGGGCAAGTTTTCAAACCGAGCCAACAGTAGACTCACCCACTGACCTAAGTGCACCCGAACCAAATGCACTAGAAAATGAAGATAGCTATGATCTTGCCACTGAAGCTACAGGCGATCCCTTCAATGCTACTGCTGATTATGAGAGCACCTCTGGTGATCAAGGTTTAGAGTTGGACGACGAGGACGATCCATTCTCCATTAGCGATTTGTCCATAGGTGGAGATCTAGGTAATGCTGAACTTTTAGATCCATTTGCGGACAGCAGCTTGGAAGGTCTTATTGAATCCTCAGAGGAAGAAGAGATTACCCTCGATAGCGTCGTCCGTGATGGGTCTTCAGCACCCATTCAAGATGTATCACAATTTGATCAAGATGATTTCGACGAAGCTTTTCCATCTGCACCGTCTTCATCGGGTGAGCTGGAAGACTTTCCAGATGTGGATGACTTTTTAGAGACAGGTAGTAGTTCTCTGGAGATTGATCGCCCTGAACTTGAAGTGGGTTTGGATGCTGGTTCAGACTTATTAGAAGAGCCAGATGATAAAACCCTCTTCATGATGGAACCGGATGATGCTCAACCCGACACTATGCCTATCGGAGATTTTCAAGAATTTGATGAGGCATCTACCTTGCCAGGTATTGAGACCACCGACAATGGGCTAATGGATGATGACATTGACGAACAGACTTTTCCAGGCGTTGATACGATGGAAGGCTTGGAAAGTCAGCAAGGCGGCGATATCGATTTCCTCGATGAGTTTGATGAATTTGATGATTTAGGCAGCCTGCCAGAATTTGATCTATCCGAAGGTGGTTCTACCGAATTTACGGAGGCTTCAGAAACATCAGAGGGAGGGTTTGCTGAAGCTCCAGTTACCCGTGGCGGTTCTGGCTTTAGTCTAGTAGAGGAGGATGACCAGGCAATCATTGGAGACGATGACATCTTTAGCATCGAAACTGCCGATCAGCTGCCATCCTTTACCCAAGGGGAAGAGTCGCCCGTTGTTGTTCCTGAAGTAGAAAGCGAGGGGATTTTTAATACCCTGAACAATGCGCCGCTTGCCACTAAACGCTTAATCATGGCAGGGGCTGCAGGACTAACATCTGTGATTGCAGTTGCAGGGGTTAATCTAGCTACCTTAGGACGGCTACCTGCTGATAGCACATCTCCAGGCAATCGAAACCTAATTGCCCGAGTGTATCCTGCTGCCATGGGAGGTGCTGCAGGTATCGTTAGCTTTGTGACGGTATTTGGATTAGGATTTTTATTAGATCGCCAATCGAAACGCTCAATTGATAATCTTCAACAGCAGTTTGACTTGGTTTCCCAAGGAGATCTAAATGCGCGAGCAACTGTTCACTCTAGTGATGAGTTAGGTCAACTGGCCACAGGGTTTAACAAGATGGCTCGGGTCATTCTCACGACGACTAGTGAGGCCCAGCGAAAAGCGCAGGAACAAGAACAGGCTAAAGAGGATCTACAGCGCCAGGTAATTCGTCTATTGGACGATGTAGAAGGAGCTGCCCGGGGTGATTTAACGGTTCAGGCAGAGGTCACAGCCGATGTTTTAGGAGCGGTCGCTGATTCGTTCAACTTAACGATTCAAAATCTGCGAGAAATTGTACAGCAGGTGAGTGCAGCAGCACTACAGGTGACTAAGAGTTCGTCTGATAATGAGATGTTCGCCCGCAGCCTATCAGCAGATGCCTTGCGACAAGCTGAGGAGCTGGCAGTCACCTTGAATTCTGTACAGGTCATGACTGAATCTATTCAGCGTGTAGCAGACAGTGCGCGGGAGGCCGAAGAGGTCGCTCGTTCAGCATCAGCCACTGCCCTCCGGGGGGGGGAAGCTGTGGAGCGCACTGTGGCTGGTATTTTAGAAATTCGCGAAACGGTAGCTGAGACTACCCGTAAGGTTAAGCGATTAGCGGAATCCTCTCAAGAAATTTCCAAAATCGTGGCCTTGATTTCTCAGATTGCATCTCGAACTAACTTACTAGCTTTGAACGCCAGTATTGAGGCAGCTCGTGCCGGGGAAGCTGGTAGAGGCTTTGCCATCGTAGCTGATGAGGTTCGTCAGCTTGCTGACCGAGCGGCCAAGGCATCTAAGGAGATTGAGCAAATCGTTCTGCAAATCCAGGGAGAAACCAGTGGCGTAATGACTGCCATGGAGGAGGGAACTCAACAGGTGATTGAGGGGACACGACTTGCAGAGCAGGCGAAACGATCGTTGGAAGATATTATCCAGGTATCGAATCGCATTGATGTATTAGTACGTTCTATTACGGCTGATACCGTCGAACAGACGGAAACCTCACGAGCTGTTGCTCAGGTAATGCAATCGGTTGAACTTTCTGCCCAAGAGACGTCTCAAGAGTCTCAGCGGGTGTCAACCTCTCTGCAAAATCTGGTGGGCGTTGCTCGGGATCTGCTGACATCGGTGGAGCGGTTTAAGGTAGAAAGTGATAAAAAGTAGGCTATTCGCATCCATTTTTAAACATGTCAAGGGACGACTGCCATCGCTATCAAGTATTTGAAGGACTGGCCTAATTTCCGATTTTATTTAGGGAGACGAGGGTGATGCTGCCTGAACAACAACAGCGTATATTGGGCTACTTCATTGAAGAAGCCAAAGATCATCTCAATACCATTGAGCAGGGTCTATTAAATCTTCAGGCAACCATTGTCAATCCGGAGATGGCCAATGAGGTATTTCGGGCCGCTCACTCTGTCAAGGGCGGTGCTGCCATGCTGGGCATTGAGAGCATGCAGCGTACAGCTCACCGCATGGAAGATTACTTCAAGCTTCTCAAAGAGGCCCCCATCAAGATAGATCGTTCCCTGGAGTCTATGTTTTTGCGGGTATTTGATGCCCTGCAAGAACTGCTTGAGCAACTACAGGGTCCCTTTGGCCTCACTGAGGACAAAGAGCAGAGTATCATGACGAGTGTAGAGCCCGTCTTTCAGCAGCTACAGGAACATTTAGATCAGCTTGTAGCTGAGGCAGACGCCAATGAGGCTGTTGTCGCAGAGGCTCAGCCTGTCGTCTTTACAGCACGCTCACCGCAGCCGGTTGAAGAAAGTGCATTGAAGCTTGTATTCAGCAGTGATGTATCAGCTGCACTTCGAGAAATGCTGGCTCGTTTCAAGCAGGCTGATACAGACGAAAGTAGATTAGCCCTGGAGGCTTGCTGTCAGTTATTAGAAAGATTTGGTGAGCAGTTTAACTTGCCAACTTGGATGAACTTGGTGAAGCATGCCCGTTGGGCAGTATGCGATCGCAATAATGACTATCGCACCCTCGCCCCTGCTTTAATCAAAGAAATCAAAAAATCTCAGGATTTAGTGCTGGCCGGTAGAGAGCCGGAAATAAACATCTCCGAAAAACTTCAAACGTTGGCCGCCCAAGGAGATATAACAGATACCACTGGAGATTTAGAGAGTCTGTTTGCAGATAGCACACCAGATACCTCTTCTACAGCAGGTGTCGAAGAACTATCCGTAGAATCAGACTTGACCTTGAATAATGTGGGCGAGCCATCCTCTGCAAATGAGGAAAGCATTTCCTTGGATGATCTGCTTAATAGTGCAGCAGTCACCCCTTCTGGTCCAGAAGTGGGAGATGCTGAGCTCACTAGTTTGGCCGATCTATTTGAAGCGGGAGGAGATGATCTCGACAGTGACTGGCAAGAAGAAGAGCTTCCTCTAAATGAGGGCAATCCGCCTGTTGAGTCTCTGGATATTGATATTGCTCCCGATTTTGAGGATCTTCTCAATGAAGATGCCACGGAGCTAGAAACCAACCAAAATGATTTTGAATCAGGTAGTGAACTTGCAGATCTATTTGGTGATACTGACTCTACGGAATCAGCTGATTCCGTAGATACTCTGGATAACAGTGGCCTAGAAAATTTAACCGAGCAGATAAATACCTCTAGCACTGATATTGAATCTCCGTTATCAGAAGATCTTGACACCTCTTCTATCGATAGCTTATTTGATGACATAGATACTGCAAACGATTCATCTGGTGTTGATGAGCTATTTGGCGATCTTGATAGTTCAACACCAGATGATGTAGCCACTACTGCTGATAATTCACCTGATATTGATGAGCTATTTGGCGATCTTGATAGTTCAGAAGAAGCCGCCGATCAAGACCCCTCACTAGAACTCTCGGATAGTTTGGATGATTTTGACGAGCTCGCATTGAGTGAAACCAACCAAGGTGAAGAGCTTGTCGATAGTGATTTAGACCTCGATTTTGAAAGCCCTAGTAGTAGCGATGAGCTTGCTAGTCTTGAGCTAAATTTGGAGGAAGCCACTGGTGAGACCAATACTGACGAATTGTTCACTAACGATTTAGAAGATGTTGCCGTAGTTTCAGGAACAGATAGCTTCTTTTCTGAGGCAGCAGTACCTGATTTAGATTTATCAGAAACGGTCGAGATTTCAGAAACAGAAACCACAAAGTCCGAGTTCGAAGATTTCTTTACTGTTAATGACTCTGCAGCTGTAGCTCTAGCAGCAACGGGCTCGGATCCATTTAGTGATGATGACCTGTGGGAAACAGACAAGGGCTCTTCCAACACAGATACATCAGAGTTGTCAGACGAGCTTTCTCAAGATATTTGGGATGAGCCCGGTCAACAGACAGATACGCCCAATGAGTCAGCAAGCTTAGGACTTTCTGACGACCTGAGTGAGCTTTCCCTCAATCTAGACAGCGATATCGTAGCTGCAACACAAGATTCAAACGATTTAGAGCTAGATGATGTGTGGGCCTCTGTAGAAGATGTGACCTCTGAAATAGATGAAAAGACTGCAGCTGATACTGATGCAGTTGGATTAGATGATCTATTTAATGAAGGTGATCTCCCTGGTGACGACAACACTGCCTTAGAACAGGTTACACTCGATGATGCGCTAGATACTGGCTTAGGCGATCTAGACGATCTATTTGACAGTGGTGGTGATGTCACGAGTGCTGATGCACCTGTAGGCGATCTCCTGGGTGACAACACTGCCTTAGAACAGGTTACACCCGATGATGCGCTAGATACTGGCTTAGGCGATCTAGACGATCTATTTGACAATGGTAGTGATGTCACGAGTGCTGATGCAACTACATCAGATAATGCTTTAGATAATCTCTTGGGTGATGCAGATATCGCCTTAGACTCCACTGTTGAAAACAACGCTGATGAGTTGTTAACCGATCTGGATCTAGACAACCTGGAACTAGATGAGCCAGAGACAAATCTGTCAGACGTTGATCTATCCCTGGAATTAGGCAGTAACCTAAACGACGTCAGTAGCACAGCATCAGAATTGCTGAACGAGGAACTGGATGAGCCAGAGACAAATCTGTCAGACGTTGATCTATCCCTGGAATTAGGCAGTGACCTAAACGACGCCAGCAGCACAGAATCAGAATTGCTGAACGAGCCTCCTGTCAGCACGTTTGACTTTGACTTACTCGATATCGAGGACGATGGTATCGTTACCGGTTTTGTCAATGAGGATGAAAAGCCTGAGAGTCTTGAAAAACCCATTGAAACTGACACAATCGATAACCTCGAAATATTTGAGCCCTCATCAGATGAGCCAGGACTCGAATCCTTAGATTCCTTACTATCAGAACTGCCTGAAGAAATTGATGAATTTTCTGCATCCACAGCCACAACAGACAGCAGTAATGAGTTTGGTGAGCTTGAAGCGCTACTCGAAAGCCCAGATAACTTGCCTGAACCCAGCTCTGAATCACCATCAACCACAGACTTAGACGATGAATTTGGCGATTTAGAAGCATTATTACAAGATACGGATAAAACACTAGCTCCCGCAGCAGCTAGTGGCACAAGTACTTACAGACCCAGACCCACATCTAATCGGCTATCGGCACGGCGCATGGTGACGGATCAAACCATGCGGGTATCGGTTAGCCACCTAGATAATCTCAGTAACCTGGTAGGTGAACTTGTCGTTAATCGCAATACCTTAGAGCAAGACCAAGACCGCCTTCGTCAGTTTTTGGACAACTTATTATTCCAGGTGCAACAGTTAAATGACGTTGGACAACGCATGCGTGATCTCTATGAGCGCTCACTGCTAGAAAGCTCTCTGATATCTAGCCGTCAGTCATACCATATGACCTCTGCTAGTTTTTCTGTAGAAAATTCAGATATCGAGGATCATGCCACTGGCGAATCCTTTGATGCCTTAGAGATGGACCGTTTTACTGGTTTTCACACGTTATCTCAAGAAATGATTGAGCTGATCGTGCGGGTCCGTGAGTCTGCATCAGATATTGCCTATACCGTTGAATCATCGGATCAAGTGACTCGTCAATTTAGACAGGTCACCAATCAACTCCAGGAAGGGTTAAATAAGGCCCGGATGGTGCCCTTTGCTCAAACAGCTTCTCGATTACCTCGGGCTGTGCGTGATATCTCTCTCAAGTGTGGAAAAGAGGCACGTCTTGTCGTAGAAGGCCGGGATATTCTCATTGACAAGATGATTCTGGAGCAGCTCTATGATCCCATGACTCACTTGGTGAACAATGCCATCACACATGGGATAGAAACACCTGAGGAGCGCCACCAAGCAGGAAAATCATCGGAAGGCCTGATTACCGTTCGTGCGTTTTATCAAGGTAACCAGACTGTTATCTCGGTCGGTGACGACGGTGCTGGCATTGATCCCGATATTGTCAAACAAAAAGCACTACAGAAAGGATTAATTTCTCAGTCAGATGCCCACACAATGACTGTGTTAGACGTCTACGATCTACTGTTCCACCCCGGATTTAGTACACGGGACCAGGCTGATGATTTTGCTGGGCGAGGGTTTGGGATGGATGTGGTACGTACCTCGTTGGCAGACATTCGCGGTAATATCACCATTGATTCTGAACCAGGGCACGGCACAAATTTCACCATTCGTTTACCCCTAACCCTCAGTATTTCTAAAGCTCTCAGCTGTATTAGCAATCAAGCACGGATAGCCTTCCCCATGGACGGTGTCGAAGACATGTTTGATGTGTCTCGAGAGCGTATTCAGAAAAATGATCAAGGGGAAGATTGCATACTTTGGCGTGACACACTGCTACCGTTCCAGAATCTATCAGATTTACTGTCATTTAATCGCACCCTGGGTCGAGGGCGAGTATACGGCGGTAATCAAGATGAGAATATGATTTCCATCGTGGTATTGCGCAGTGCCAATAGCTTTATTGCCTTGGAAGTTGACCAGGTAATGGGCGAGCAAGAAATTGTCATTAAACAGCTAGAAGGTCCGGTCCCCAAACCTACTGGCATTGCTGGTGCCACCGTTTTAGGGGATGGTCGAGTGATGCCCATTGCCGATGTGTTAGAGCTAATTGATTTAGCCATGGGGCGCGTACGCCGTGAACCCAATGCAGCGTTATGGGCTCAATCAGAGGACACTCCGCCTGAAGAGCCTGCAAAAGTCAAGTCTGAACCCACGGTGTTGATTGTGGATGACTCGATTACGGTTCGTGAGCTGTTATCCATGAGCTTTAACAAGGTTGGCTACCGGGTTGAACAGGCTCGCGATGGCCAAGAAGCTTGGGAAAAACTGCGTTCTGGCTTGCCCTGTGACCTTGTATTCTGCGATATCGAAATGCCAAGAATGGATGGTTTAGAACTACTATCTCGTCTACAAAAAGACGATGGCTTACAGCAAATTCCCATTGCCATGCTCACATCTCGTGGAGCCGATCGTCATCGACAGATGGCGGTCGATCTAGGTGCCAGTGGTTACTTTACAAAGCCCTACTTAGAGGAGGCACTACTGGATGCCGCCAATAAGATGCTCCATGGGGAAAAGCTTGTCTAAGTTGGCTTTTTTATTGTCGGGATTTTCCCATGGTCCCTATTAGAAATAGGCCACTCTACTAGTCAGCTTGCTGCGTTAGGATCAATACACAGACCTAACTTATTGGCAGTAATCAATGACTTCTGAGGTAGCACTACAAGACTCAGCAGCTGAACAACGCGATTGGACGCCCATTGTTCAGGAATTTGTTAACGTCCTCAGCGATGATCAGGTTGTGCGTCGCAAGGAGGAGCTGCTGGTGTATGAGTGTGATGGGCTAACCAGCTACCGTCAACGGCCTGCCGTTGTGGTGCTGCCCAAAACCACCGAAGAAGTGGCAGCAGCCGTTAAGGTGTGCGATCGCAACAATATCCCCTTCGTCACCCGTGGTGCTGGCACGGGGCTATCCGGTGGGGCCCTCCCTCTGTCAGACAGCGTCCTGATTGTCACCGCCTGCATGCGGCAAATTTTAGATATTGACTACGATAACCAGCGCATTGTTGTGCAACCGGGTGTCATCAATAATTGGGTCACCCAAGCCGTCAGCGGTGCTGGCTTCTATTATGCGCCAGACCCATCTAGTCAGTCCGTCTGTTCCATTGGTGGCAACATCGCCGAGAATTCCGGCGGGGTTCACTGCCTCAAATATGGCGTGACCACGAACCATGTGTTAGGGCTCAAGCTGGTCTTACCCAACGGCGACATTGTTGATGTGGGTGATATGCCAGAACCCCCAGGGTATGACCTGACCGGTATTTTTGTAGGGTCTGAAGGCACCCTGGGGATCGCCACCGAGATCACCCTCCGTATCCTGAAATCACCAGAAAGCGCTCAAACTCTGCTAGCTGATTTTAATAATGTGGAAGCAGCCGGTAAGAGTGTCTCTGAAATTATCAGCGCAGGCATCATTCCAGCTGGCATGGAAATGATGGATAACTTCAGCATCAACGCTGTGGAAGAAGTGGTCGCTCTAGATTGCTATCCCCGTGACGCTACGGCCATTTTGATTGTCGAAGTCGATGGCTCGCCTGCGGATGTGGCCGCCAGTGCCCAAAAGGTTAGCGAAATTGTTAAAGAAAATGGAGCCAGGAATGTTGCGATCGCAACCACCCCAGACGAACGTCTGCGGCTATGGAAAGGGCGTAAAGCCGCCTTTGCAGCCATGGGCAAACTTAGCCCTGATTACTATGTCCAAGACGGTGTTATCCCCAGGGCTCAGCTCCCCCATGTGCTCAATGAAATCGAAGCCCTTAGCCAAAAATATGGTTACCGCATCGCCAATGTTTTCCATGCCGGCGACGGCAATCTACATCCCTTAATTTTATATAACAATGCTGTACCCGGTCAGCTAGAAACCGTTGAAACCTTAGGTGGCGAAATCCTTAAGCTCTGCGTCGAAGCTGGCGGTAGCATTTCGGGTGAGCACGGCATTGGTGCTGATAAACGCTGCTACATGCCCCAAATGTTTGCCACTGCTGACCTGGAAACAATGCAATGGGTTCGGCAAGCCATTAACACTCGGGGGTTAGCCAATCCCACCAAGCTCTTTCCGACACCCAAAACCTGCGGAGAAGCAGCCATGGCCCAGACAGCTAAATTCGATAATATCGAACGGTTTTAGGCCTGGGGACCCATGAAATCAAACATTCACTGGCCAAGCACCCCAGTAATTTTACGTAGAGCGCCTTAATACCATTAAGGCAAATTCTGTACATTGGCTGATAGGTCTACTTCAATGGGCGGGTAGGTTATAAAGGTAGCGCTAATCAAGTTACCTCAGGGCTTTTCAGCTTTTCAACCAAAGTGATAAGAGATCTGAACGCCATGGGTAGCTTTAAATCTGTGAGCGAGAAGCTACATCCCAAACCTCAAGGAGACATATTTCATAATGAAGACCACTTTACGTGCAAAGCTACTACAGCACCTAGTCAGCAAGAAAAAAGCCAGCGAAGGGTTTACCCTGATTGAGCTTTTAGTAGTCATCATCATCATCGGTATTCTGGCAGCCATTGCTCTACCCTCATTCCTTAACCAGGCCAACCGCGCCCGCCAAACTGAAGCCGTCACTAACGTCGGTGCCATTAACCGTGGTCAGCAGGCCTATGTCCTTGAAGAAGCTGAGTTCTCAGAGAACATAGGTGGTCTGGGTCTCGGCGTCAAACTTGCTTCTGAGAACTATTTGTTAGGGCAAGGAACTGAGGCTACGATTGGTGATCTATGGGGTATTGATAATGCCGGTGCCATTGCTAATACTGACTACTCTAGTGGTGGAATTGTTATTGCAAACCCTGCTGTTGGTAAAGAACTTAACTTAAAATCTTACATCGGCATCACTTACCTATTGCAAGATTCAGCAAGTGAGGAGGTTACCTCGACCACCCAGCTATGTGAGAGTATCAAGACTGATATAGCAGCCGATAACACTACCGTTACTGTTACTGACATAGCAACAAATACAGCTATCATTGATTGTGGTGCTGACTATAAGTAGGAGGTTACCTCGACCACCCAGCTATGTGAGAGTATCAAGACTGATACAGCAGCTGATGATGGTACCGTTACTGTTGCTGACATAGCAACAAGTACAGCTATCATTGATTGTGGTGCTGACTATGACACTCAATAGAGCTTTTCTAAATTGACTGATTTTTAAGACGTTAATTGGAGTTCACACTCTAAGTTAATTGATTCTTGCAATTTCAGAAGATTTTAGCTAACTAACCGAGGGCAGTACTATCTGCCCCCGGTTTTATATTGTAAAATTGACAACCTCAACAATCATTCACGAACTTTAGCTCACATAATGTTGACTTTTTAAGTCTTGGTTTAGCCCCTCTCCTTAAGATAGATATTCTCGAAAGATAGATATCCTCGAATTATGCGTGATGGTCTGACTATTCTTTCAGAAAAATTTTTCTGAAAAAATTAGGATAGACGTCGTTGATCACACAAATGTCGACATATACAGCTGAAACAAGTATGAGAGTATCCATATACTTATTGTTAAGAATACTGCTGACCTTGAGCCTGATCGCAACTATTGGTCTGTTGCAGAGACAACGTTTACATGTTTTGTCAATGACAGATAATAGTACTTTGGACACAGCCATTCAACAAAACCGATTGGCTGAAACAAACCTGCAACTCATATCCGAGGCACCGGCCTTTGGATTTGATAATCTTTTAAGTAGCTGGGTTTTTTTGAGATTTTTACAATACTTTGGTGATTTTGATACAAGAGGGTTTATTGGCTATGGTCTTAGTCCTGATTTTTTTGAGGTTATAGTTGAACGTGATCCATACTTTATGGCTACCTATCTATATTTAACAAATGCAGTTTCTGTATATGCTGGCCAGCCACAAACGGCCATTTCTCTGATGGATCAAGGACTGAGGGTGATGTCGCCTGATTTACCCGCTCGGTCGTATTTTATCTGGCGATATAAGGGGACTGATCAGCTCTTGTTTATTGGTGACAATCAAGCAGCGCAAGCTTCATTTCAAACTGCTGCAGATTGGGCAACACAATCTTCTGATCCAGAAGCGCCATTAGTCGCGAGATTATCTCAGCGGACAGCTGATTTCTTGACAACTGACCCCAATAGTAAACCTGCTGTTATCAATGGTTGGATGAATGTTTTATCTAGAGCAATTGATGATAATATCCGTCAAGAAGCAATTGCTCAAATTGAGGCATTGGGAGGAAAGGTCTTAGTCGCAGAGGATGGTCAGGTGACCGTTCGCTATAACCCAAACGAGTAGGCTTTGAGAAAGATTGACATTTATCAGACCTCTAAACTAAGAAGATATGTTTTCTAGTAATTCCTCTCTATAGGGCTCAAGACTGACATCCAACTCTTTGAACCAAGATGGAGATGGAAACATTGCGCCAAAAAATTGAGATACAGGTCGATTGATGAGACGAGTATAGTAGTCTGAGGGAAAAGGACCATCAATGTGACGATTGAGCGTACCAAACCCAAGGCGTTGACTACGTGGCTGTGATATTAAAGTACTGTTCTTAAGCCAATCTTCAAAGCTTGTAGCCTGTGCCATAGTTGCAACAAACTGTTCAATCACCTCCGATGAAGGTAATGCTGAATTGTATTGTGGTAACTGATTTTTCGATTTGATTGAGCCACTTTCTAATAAAGAAGTTCGTTGTTCAGGTGAAAGCCAGGCAAGTATCGCCTTTTGCCCGATAAGTTCTGCTGGCAACGTTTTAGTTGTTAAGGTACTTGACTGAGATGACAGTTCTAAGAGAATTTGCCCTGTGGGAAACTCTTGCCAGTCATTGGCAGCGGCCTTGTAGTTGCCTTGCCACCAGTACAATACACCACGCATTTGCTGCCAATGTCTACCCAGCTGCATATCGTCGGTTGTTGTCAGAAAATGAGAATAATATTGTTCTAACTGACTAAATACGTCCTCTCGCAACGTAGCTAGCTCACTAATCTGCCAAATAGGGCTGGTTATCACCATGGGGAATCTTAGACTTTCTAGAACAAATGCATCTATGGCTAGTTGTGGTTGCCCATTTGCTAACAGGGCACGCCCCAATCCAAAGAAAACTCCCTGTTTAGCAGACATTAGTTTAGCTGCATTAGTAAATGCGACAACGGCTTTTTCTGGCTGAGTTTGCAACAATAACCAACCCAGGTTAGATTGACCAAATTCTTGATAGGGTGCAGCAACATTGGCTCGCTCAAACCATTCAATTGCAGCAGCCCTAAGCGTTTGACTAGATTCTCCGGTGGTTTGATAACTTACCTCTCCTAGCATCCAAGCAAGCATGAATGGATAATAAGGTTCCCAGGGAGCTAATCGATGCGCCTGGATTAAAGCATTTTTAAAACCGTCAAAGTTGCCGCGATTAAGCTGGTCAAAGCCCTGCTTAGACCATGCCCAGGCTCTATGAACAGGAATTAACCAAAGATTAACCGTTAGCAGTAAACCGATGCCTAACGCCATCCAGAAACGTGATGATAACCATTGGGCTTGTGCATTAGTTGGATCGCGTTGTTGGGTCGATCGATACACCTTGGCTAAAATAGCTAGATCAACTACGATTACACCACTAATGGGAAGGGTATCCAATTGATAATCGGTTAGTCCCATGAGACCGTAGGCAAAAAGACTACCAACTAAGCTCCAGACAAGAATATGGCTTATAAAAGGCTGAGCATGTGAACAATTAGCCCAACGCCAGGTTAAGTAACCTAAAAGAGCTACTAAACTGACTAAGGCTGTCACACCCCAAATTCCCAGCTCAGCCCATAGCTGGGCTGGAGTACTATGCAGCTGAAAATGTAACTCAGCTTCACGACCTGCCCAGTAGGGGCGGTATTTTTGGTAAAGCTGTAGGATACTGCCAGGACCAGCACCAGTGAAAGGATGATCCTGCCCGATGCGCCAACCAATCACATTGGTAATCATGCGATAACCTAGCTCGCTATTGTCAGGTTTGCCCTGTAGCAAAGCTAATAATGGTTTACGAACACGGCTATTTCCTAAAGTTGTTGCAATTAAAATACATAGCAACACTATACCGACAGGTAGAACAATCCTCCGGGGTAGCTGACTGCGAAATAGGGTGATAACTAGGGCGATCGCAACCGTCAACACCAGAGCCAACAACCCACCCCGAGAGCTGGCCGTATATAGATCTGCTAACCCCAAACAACAGCCAATGCCCCATAGCCAACGCTGCCAACCACGATCATGAATAGCTAAGCCAAACAACAAGGGCAAAATCAAAACCAGGTACCCGGCCACATAGTTTTGATGCCCCAAGGGATACCAGTTACGTAAGCTAGTCACACCAAAATTAAACTGCTGGGCAACACCATAGGGTTCTAACGCAGCCAACCTTTCAAGTTCTGGAAAGTAAGTCTGAAATAACCAAAGATAGAGACTGACTAAGATAAACGCAATCCCTAGACCTGCCTGAAACTTAAGCAGTCGGATTGCCTGTTGAGGTGTCTTTAGCCAACCAGATAACGCATAGAGTGCCGCAATTCCGCCTAGTGCCGCCCATGCGTACCAGCGGGCCGGGTTTGGAAATTCAGCAAAGATTGTAGAAACCCCTAACCCGACAACTAGCAGCGCTACAGGCCAATCCAACCCTGACCCCAACTTAAACTGATCTATGGGCTTAAACCACAGTTGCCACAACAACCAGACAATAGGCAACAATAGTGCCACCTGCCACACAGCGACCCAAGGCCAGGACACCATCAAAGAATGACTGCTGGGTAATAAGGTAAATAAGATATAAAGACTGACTGTTAGTAACCCAATCAGGCTGCCATCTTCTGTCCGCAGTGAGACAATTTTAGATGGGGTATGGGATTCTGGTGGTGAAGTAGACATGCACAACGGGGTTAAGAAACGTCAGAGTTTTGGAAGTGGGAAAACTTAAAGTTATTGCGAGTGGGGTGGGGTAATCCAAAAGCCTCAGTTCGCAGAGATTCAACCAGGTGATCTAAGGGGGGAAATTCTCGAGGCCATGATAGGGAAAAGAGATTGAGTGAGACAGGTATGGAAAACTGACGCAGGTTTTCAGGCAACAAAATAGATGAAACACGTTTGGCATAGTAACTGCGGTACAGCAAAGCCAGACCTATCCGTTGATTATTAAAAACGGGTTGTGTAGTAGACCAGAGCCAATCTTTCAGGGTGCGTTCAGTGAGGATATGGGATCGCACTTTCTCTTTTTCTAGGGAATTGAGAGCAACAGCCTCCAAATAATCTGGCAGATAACTGGTCTGTAGCCACGCTTTGAGTAAACGACATCCTGATACATCATCGGTTGCTTCAACAATACAGCGATCTAGCAAGATAGCCGCTTGTTCAGGATTTTTCTCTATGGTGAACAAGGCCTGATGGAGAAGGCGACCATCTTCAGACTTTTGAACCTGAAACGTGGAATTAGCCCACCACTTTAGAGTCGTAATGTGGGCTGCTAAAGGACTATACAAGGGATGCTTGGGATCTAGTGCTGATAGAACTGTTTGATAGTGTTGCAATACCCGAGTAAACACAGCTGCTCGTAAGGGAGATAACTCCTGTTGCCAGCTTTGGAAGGTGAGTACCTGGGGATTAATTAAACATTCCAGCGCGAGTGCTGAGATCGCAGACTCCGTATTACCCATTGCCTGGTAGGTTAGCCCTAGCAAATAATAGCTGTGGTTTTTACTTCTGGGACTGAGTTGCACAACCTTAGTAATCGCCTGGTGGGCTTGTTCAACATGACCCAATTGCCATGCTAAAACCGCTAAATTTTGATTAAACCAAATATCATTGGGAGCAACACGCAGCGTTTGCTGATATAGCTGACTAGCTTCTTCTCGCAATATTTTTTGGTTCTCGTCGCTAGCCGTTTCAGCTAGGCTACTGAGTTGCTGCGCCCCTAGGGCGGCAGGTATGGGGTCCCATGGAGCTAGGGTAGACGCTTTGTAAAATTTCGCGTTGGCTTGACTCAAGTTGCCCTGACCAGTCAGTGATACGCCTTGATGCGTCATCCACAAAGCAAGATCCGCCCGCAGCCAGACTTGTACTATCAGTACGACCGTGATCAGAAGAAGCAAGCTCCCTAACCGCCCAGTGGACTTAGAAAAGGTAGAAAACGTCAACTCTTGCCCTAGTTTAAGGAGAGACACCAACAACACACTCAAAGTAACGGCAATGGGAATATTTTCTAGTTGATAATCAGTCAAACTAGAAACGCCATACCCCAAAAAACCTAGGGTCGCCATTAAACCCAGCTGCCGATGCTGGGGTGAGGCCAGATGTTTGAACTGTCGGTGTAATCGGACCAGGCAAATTACGGTTCCCCCATACAGCGCGAGGCCACCTACCCCCAACTCAGCTGCTATTTGCAGAGGCAAATTGTGTAACTGTTGCACCTGGTTGAGTCCAGTGCCGACTTCTAAGGGGCGATAGCGCTCATAAACTCGCCCTAAATTACCCGGACCTAAACCTAATGGCCGATCTTGCAAGATGTTAATGGCAGCTTGAGCCATAAAGAACCGATCTGACGTAGGGCCATCAGTCACCGGCCTTAACGTTGTTGCCTGTGGAGCAGAGCCGATATCAATGGGGACTAACGAGCGAATGCGTGGATTACTCATCAGCACTCCCATGACTAGACAAATCGTCAGTAGTGCTAGCAGCAGCACACTCAAACGAGTCTTACCTCGACTGCGAACAATGCCCATCGTCAGGGTAAGGAGCAGCAGCAACACTCCCCCCAGCCATGCGCCCCGTGATCCAGAGGCATAGAGGGCAATCGTAATTACTGCCGCCAATAGGCCATATACCCAACGTTTCCAGCCCAATTGCAACCACGCTATCCCCACTGCTGTTGGCAATAGCAACACAAAATAACCACCCGTAAAATTGTGATGACCTAGGGGAAAACGGTTACGAATTGCGTCATAGAAATTACTCGATAACCACATTGCTGGCGTGGGTCGCCATAATGCCAGACTGATAATAGCTGCGATCGCACCTACCCAAACCACACCCTGGCATAGCTGTAGAGCGCTAAATCGACTGTTACATAATCCATAGAGCAAAATCACATAGCAGCTCACCAATAGGCTATTTTGCAGAGCTAGCAACGGAAAAGGCGCAATCACACTGCTAACAATAAGACATAGAAATAGACCTAAGATCAGCCAGTCAAACCCAAATCCTAAAAGATAAAAGGGTTGCTGCAAGCGTCGCAAACGCCCAACACAAATACCAAATACTAGTAAAAAAGCGCCTTGCCAAACCAACATCCAGGGCCAACTCACCATACGAAAGTAGCTGTCAGGCAACCATGCAAACGTCGCAAACCCTAACAGGCTTACCCCTAACAAACTGTCATAGGTGGTTAATCGCTTAAATAATTCCATTACCGTACAAGCAGGCAAAAAATTAAGGTACTGCCCATGGTCATATTGTGATCAGCATGCTTTTAATGGCACCCCTTATGTTCCCTACTATGTTTATAGGCACCGTTTAATAGGCACCCAGGCCTGTTAGCACAATGCGTAGTGTGGCTACCATAATCTCTAAGTCCAGATTGAGAGACCAGTTATCGATGTAGTGCAAATCTAACCGGGCAGCATCGTCAAACGTTTCAATGTCAGACCGACCTGATACTTGCCATAGGCCAGTAATCCCAGGTAATACCTGATGACGAATATGGTGCCAAGGCTCAAAGTGAGCCACATCGCGGAGCGGTAGGGGGCGTGGCCCCACTAAACTCATCTGCCCCAGCAACACATTAAACAGCTGGGGCAGCTCATCCAAACTTGTGCGGCGTAGAAACTTACCAACGGGGGTAATGCGTGGATCCTGCTGGAGCTTAAACATAATGCCATCCGCCGTTTGGTTTTGGTGCTCTAGCTGAGCCTGGTGCAGGGGCGCATCCACCACCATGGTGCGAAATTTCCACACCTTAAAGATTTTGCCTTTTAAACCCATGCGATCTTGTCGAAAAAAGACAGGTCCGGGAGATGTGCAGCGAATAGCGATCGCAATCCCAATAAACACCGGGCTCAGCACTAAAACAGCTAAAACGGCTAACCCATAATCCAACCAACGCTTCAGGCGATAGTCAACACTTTGAAAAATAGACGTTTCAATCATTAACGTGGGCAACCCAGCTACAATTTCAGGGATTCCACGTCGATACAGCATTTCTCGACTTGATGGTAGCAGTCGCAAGGGAATTTTAGCACTGCGCAATCGCCAATACAGGCCTGAGGCAAGCTCCACATCAGGAACATCTTCAGCCAGCACCTCATCCGGTTGGGCCGCTAAAATCTGCCGAAATGTTATGTCTGTATTGGCCGTTGCCACCATGGCAGCCCCAACAACGCGATAGTTCGAGCGCTGTTCTAAGGTTTTTGACAAGCGATGCATACGGCTTGGCTTAGTAATTAGAAATACCCGTAAGGGTGATCGAGCCCCTTGAAGATGTGTCAGTAACCCAGTCGTAAATAAACGGCTAATCATAACCAATACAATGCTACTCACCCAAGCACTAAAAAAAAGTGACCGGGGAGCATCCAGTTTTGGATCATAAAAATAAGCCAGTACCAACGATAAAAAGTAAACACAACTCACTAGCTGCGCGGCTCGCAAATAATCCCTTGCCCTGACCGTAGCACCATACAAACCAAAGTGAGTAAATAGTAGTAAGGTCACCCCTGCAAACAACCAAAACAAACTGGGCAGCCCCAACCACACCCACCACACCAAGGGCTCAGGAATTGGAGAATAAAATTGATTCAAAAAACGTGCTAGCTGCCATGCCAGCCCCAGGGCCAAAATATCACTCAGAACCAAAGTCAAAACCCTGGCGTTACTCCAATCTAAACGCCGGAGAGGATGACTCCCGTGAGCATCACGAATATCATCTGTACCAATACCAATACCAAAATTTTGCTTGCGGCTTGGCTTGAGAAAAGATGGCTCTTTCATTAAACAGCTTGGGAAACTAGCGCCCTTTGAGCAAATGTCAACTTGACGAATGCTCTGGCCTTAGGATAGACCGCATTGCACGATTCATTAACTGCAGTCCAAATAATAGTAGAAATGCCGTATTGTTTAGCACGTATCGCCGCCATAAACGGCGGGGTTCTTGGCAAAAGCGATAGACCCACTCCAACCCCCAGGCCATCATCCACCGGGGTGCCTGGGAAACTTCGCCGCTATGAAAACTAAAGGCGGCCCCAACACCCATCATCACGGCGTTTAGTTTACCTTGCTGACGTGCCATCCATTCTTCTTGCTTCGGGCAGCCTAGCCCGACAAACACGACAGCGGCTCCAGATTCATGAATGTGTTTAATATCGGCTGCTTCTTCCGCCGAGGTCAGGGGGCGAAAAGGTGGGGCGTGGGTACCTGCAATTATCAGATCTGGAAACTGTTGCTGTAGATTTTGCACCAGACACTGCAACATCGCATCGGTGCCGCCATAGAGGTAAATAGGTAGTTGTTCTTGGGTGGCGCGATCACACCAGGCCAGCATCAAATCGGGACCATACACCCGTGGCTGGTGAGCAATGCCCAAACGTCGTAGCCCCCATACCAACGGCATACCATCGGGGGTGACCAGGGCCGCATGGTTGAGCACCCGACGATAGGCTCGGTTCCAATAGGCAGTCATGACCACATGGACATTGGCCGCAATGATGTAGCAGGATCGTTTGGTGTGGACCCAGAGGGAGATGCGATCGCAAGCATCTTGGTAAGTAGTGCTATCTACCCGGGTGCTTAAAATATAGCGACTTTCTGAACTCCCTAACCCCATACTCATCAAGATTTATATCTATTATCTGCACTGATACAAGTAAGCGTCTAGTAATGAGAAAGTTATACTCAAACTTCAATCAAATTGCATATCCAGGCAACACTAAATAACTAGACAATACCAAGCCAATAGCCATGCCTTTACTGAGCATATGCATTCCAGCCTATAACCGACCAGAATGGCTTAAACGAGCAATTCTATCCATTCTGACCACACCCATAGAACAACAACCTCAAGTAGAACTTATTGTCTCAGATGATTCGACCATACCTGCTTGTAAACAGATCGTAGATGAACTGATTGTTAATTGGCATGGCAAGCATCACTATTGTCAAAACACCCCTAGCCTTGGTATGGCAGGCAACTGGAATCATTGCATTCAAATTGCATCGGGAGAATATGTATTAATACTGCATGACGACGATTATTTGGAAGCAGAGGCTCCTGGCAAAATTCTTGAGACTTTACAGCAACACCCAAACGAATCCGCCCTATTATTTGGCGTTAATGTCGTGACATCAAAACAAAACATTCAAAAACAGCAAATTTTTCAATCACAAAAAAGACTCACTTCAGAAGAAGCATTAGAAAAGCTATTAACCAACTCTTCATTCATCCGTTTTCCAGGAATTGTATTAAATCGACAAGTTTTCCAAAGGACGGGCTACTTCAAAGAAACAATCGGAGGGATTGCCGACATCGATTTATGGATAAGGATTTGCCAGCAATATGGGCTACTCTGCATACCCATCACCACAGCTAACTATACAGTCCATGGCAATGCATTAACTATGCAAATGTTTAACACTCAAGTTTTGAACGGTATAGAAAATTTATTTAAAAATGTAGAAGCCCAGCAATGGTTACCAAAAAGCACTTTGAAAAAATGCAAAACAAATTACTTTCATCAGTTCATTTTAGCTGGAACAGTTCGTCACTTAAAAAGATGGGATGCTAAGAGTGCCAGCAACACATTTAAGCTTCTAAATCAACTTAATGTCGAAAACAAGCACTTAAAACTGAAATGGAAAATACTAAAAATTACTTTGAAAATAATCCTAAATCCCCCAAAAATATTTATTTTTGGGCAGCAATCCAATGAGGTTTAATTAAAAAATGCATATGATTTTTCAAAACAATTTGCTTTTGAAATCCAAGATCTCTTAACGTGCCCAATATTTCAGCTCGGCTCATTCCAATTTCATGGGTGTTCGACAATCTAGCAACTCGGTATGAAATCAACGTGTGTAATAAATTAGGTTCACGACAAATTAAAAACCACCCTCCAGACTTCAAACTGTTATAAACTGCACTAAATGTTTTTCGCCAGTCATAAGCATGGTGTAACGCTTCAAATACAAATATGGCATCTACTAGAGGATCTCCCTCTCGTTGCAGAGAAATATCAATCGACTCCATAGGTGATCGAAATCCCTTTAGATTATTTCCTAATCCTTTCGCCTGCAGACTTTTGATTCTTTGCTGTATTTGGTCAACGCTACTTTGACCAATCGTGGTTGCAATTGCCTTAAAGCCCATAGAAGCTAGAAACTCTGACATCCATCCAGAACCAGCTCCAAGTTCTAGAATTGTTTGGGGTGGTTTAATATTACAGACTTTGAGAGAATAAGAAAGCTCCAGGAAATATCTTATGTATCGTTCATTTTGAAACCAAAACGGCTTACGCATATCACTTTCTAATGCTTGCTTCGGATCAACGCCTGGCAATGAAAAGAAAAAACTTTCTTCTGCTTCATACGCTAAAGCTTGGTCAGCAAAAGTTGGTGGAAAATCACCTTTAGCATAATCTTTCAATATGATGTAACTTCCTAAATATACTTTCTCTAACTTACTCAAAGGAAGCCAATAATTCTCTTGGTTTTCTTGCCATAGCCTTTCTGCTTTCGCATAAAAAGGTGATTTAGCAAAAACTTCGGAAAGATATTGAAGGAAACTCATAGCCAAATACCTAGGATATTATAGTTTTGAATGCTTAAAGATATAATAGTTTTGTAAGCCTAAAATATTACGATAAATAGGCATGATTAGATTTCTTAGTGCTCGTTTGGGAGTATCCCAAACATTAGTGTATTGATATTGGATACGCATAGGGATTTTGACTTCTAATAAATTCACTTTTCGCGTCAACTCAAGCATAGACTTTCGGTAAAAACAATTAATATGTTCAAGCGGTGCAACTGGATTTAGAGATTTGAGAGAACCTTTTGGCGCACTCCAGTCCATACGATTGAGACGATAACGTATGCCAAAAGAGTTAGGAACACAAATTTTGATTACTCCATCAGGCTTTAATGACTGCTTGAGATAATTTAAAACCTTAAGAGGCTCCGCCAAATGCTCAAATACCTGGTCTGTATGAATCAAGTCAAATTTGTAACTAGAAATATCCTCCCAAGAGATGACTTTGATTCCATTCCTTTCAGCATATTGAATACATTGACTAGAGATTTCTACACCATATACGTCACATCCAAATGCTTTAGCCATTAGTGCCCATCGTCCCCACCCCATACCAAAGTCAAGTACTTTTACAGATGTAGGTAATTTATCAAGGTAAGCCAATATCTGTAAAATATCTTGACTATAAATCGAGTAGTAAGAAATTCCATAGTTTTGAAATTTTTCCTCAGTATTAGTCCAAGTTCCATATATTTGAGACATCAATTCTGATGTGGGTACATACTCTTGGAAAATAAGTTCACAATCTTGACATTTCAACAACGAATACTCGATTTTTGCTATCAGCTGTTGATTAGGTTGTCCATACGCTTTTACTAGATAATCCTTTAAATCCTTCTCTGAAAAGCTGGCAGAATAAATAGATTCATTTTTCTCAGAACCGCATGTAGGGCAGCTTAGGCGTTTATCAAATAGATTCTTATGCATAGTTTATTAATGGGATAATCAAATCAACTGCTTATCAATATAATTTTGAACTGTTTTTAATTTAACTGACCAATCAAGGACTGAGAATGCATGGTTTCGCATGCTGACATTGATATTTTCTTCGTTTCTCAACTGTTCAACGAAGCTAATCAAATCACTAATATCAACCGCATCTTCACTAGAATCTAACTGTAAACAGTACTTAAAACTGTCTGGAAAATCTGGATCAATGTGACTGAATATAAAGGGTATTCCCCGTACGCAATACTCTCTATTTTTGAGAGGAGACATAATGTGCAATCCTTTTCGATGACCTCCCAAAACTCCTACAGCAAGATGACATTCTAGAAAAATTTTATCTAGCTCTTTACCTTGAGTCGGCTTATGAAAGATAACAAGATGAGATACATTCTCCTGCTCTGCTAAGGTGAGAAGTTCTGTTAAATAAGGTTCTCTGGCACCAACAACGTGAAATACTATTTGATATTTAGGGTGAGGAGATGTTCGATAATATTCACCAAGACCTCTAATCAAACGGTCATAGCCATGCCATAAGCTAACATTTGCAACACCAATAATATTTATATGATCTGATGAAACAGGTGAATAGTTAATGGAATGGTAGCTGGAAATATCAATACCATTATCTATAGAGATTGTATCTATGCCAAAAATGGGATGGGCGTAGTTTATAGCAACAACTCTATCAATGAAATATTTTAGATGATTACGTGTGATCTTATCTAATAGAAAAACTAGTTTATCCTTTTTGCTACAACCTCCCTCGTACTCTTGATCATAAGGATATGTGGGAAATTCACTCAAAATTAGCAGATTTGGCCTTTTTTGTCGGACCTTAGCAAGGAAATACAGATATAAGGGTTCTGAACGAGGGTACCTGAGATATATAAAATCAGGGTTTCTTTCCAAAATATATTGCTCAGCTAATCTCAGCAAACTCAACCTGCGAGTAATTAAGTTCGTATTATTCTGAGCTAGGACTTTAGATTTTAGATAATACTCACTATCTTGGGAAAAACTTGTCAATACAACATGTGAGCTCTGATTAAAGCAGAGCAGGTTCATCTCATATCCCAATTGCTTAAAGCCTTTGAGCTGTCCCAAAATCTTCGGCATGTATCCTATAGACTGAGTGGGATCAATATTTGATACATATAAGCCTTTCATAAAGAAGTAGTGGAGAGTATTCTATACGGATCTAGGCAGCCAATATTTGCTTATATAGATCACGATATTCCGAACGTTCGAAACTGCTATTGTGCCATAGCAACGTAAAGGTTCCATTGAATTTTCGACATAACGTTTTTAACCCTGCAATATAATCAAAAGCCTCTGACAAATCTTTTTGAAGTCCCATATACCTTTCATCTAAAACACTACATTCCATCACAATAAGAGGTCGTTCCACAAGCTTTAGAGCTTTACGTGTCAGCAAATTATAAACTGGAAATTCATGGCAAGTGCCACATCGAAAACCAGCCATATCAGCAAAGGTTAATGTTGAGTCATAGTTTAATCCGGCATCTTCCCAATTCTGCCAAGTAGTTGGATTATGCCAACGCAGATAATGTTGTCGCCCTCCCCAACATGACTGCTGAATGCCCTCTTGCTGGCATACCGTTTTAAGCACCTTGAATTCCTTACACGTTTGTTTGGAGTCTAAATAAGTATTGAAGCTAGGATGCAATCCAATCTCATGTCCCCTTTGATGAATCGTGCATAAAAGCTGGCGGATTAATGGATTTTCAAGATTATAGTTACCATCTCTCTTCGAATCTGTACGGGCAGTAATAAAATAAAAAGCACTAGTTAGATTATGAACTTCACTTAAGTCCATGATCCAATTAAATGTGTTAAATGGGTCAGTCTTTAGACTTCCGTGTTTTACCTGACTCCATTTATTTATGCGTGATAATCCTTGTTTTAGATTTCGACGTTTAATTACATCACCACCTATATTAGTCACTAATTTAGAGAAAGACTTAAACCTGTATTGATAGGGATAATCAACGTCATGACTGGCCAACACTTTAAACTGTTTAGGTTTACGCTCTAGATTGGGCCAAAGCTTTTTCAGTAATACCCAAAGAATTTCAATATATTCGTCAACTATCGGCCTATTCAACAAATTTTCCTGAAAATTTAAGGACGCTGATGCAGGAAATCTATCAAATTTATCACGCTCTTTTTTGACTGTTTCCTCATAACGGGTAAGCATAAAAAAAATTGATCCAAAAATATCTAAACCCAAATAAATTTTCTGATCGGAAACCTGAAAAAAATCATCATTATTTTGATTTTGACCATAGATAATTGGAACATTCGAATGATTAGTAAATATTAAGTCATTTATATAACTAAAATTCCATTTTAGAAGAGGTTGACTGGGTAAAGAAACAGGTTTTAGCCAATTATCACTAGAAGTAGAGAACAACCTGTCTGAAAGTAATAAGCACTGATTTCTATCTTCCGAATAAATTTCTATATTATTTCTCTTTGTAAAATTAATTGAAATTTTCACACCTAAAAATCTATTGAAGATGGTCTCAGCAATATAAGTTCGTTCTTTTTGATAAGTTTGAGGGAAATCAATGAAAAGATGCATTTTTAGATTTTTGATATGTCTGAATATATTTGAATGAGTAATCTATATTTCGAATTTTAATTTAATATTACTGAGTAGTATTTTTAATAATCTGAAGAAATCTATGAGGAATTAAGCCTGAAACAAGAGCCTTTAAAGATATTGGGTAACTACTAATTTTCACATCTCCCCAAAAACAGTAAAAATGCCTTAAAAAAAATATAAAGCTACGAGATAAGGCTCGATGGGGGAAAAAAATTTTTTTTTCAGCTTTTTCTCTTGAATCGATGTTAAAAAGTAGCTTTAGGAATAATGGCTCATTGGTAAAAGCTAATTCGCAGGACGACCAAAATTTCGCATTGATTTCCATAAATACATAATCCTCTCGGCAAGGACAATATTTGAACTCTGCTAACCCCCAGCCAGAGTAATTTAAATGCTTAACTAGTTGTGTGGTGTAACGTAATAAGCGTTCGTCCTTGAAGCACTCAATATAAATAGCCGAGCCACCTACCTTAGGAATACTCTCTCTCTCAAAGTGAGTATGGGTGATTAATAATTCTCCTTTATCAGCTAAGAAGCTAACTCCATAGGTGCCACTACTATTGACCAACTCTTGAAAGAGTAAGCTCTCTCGTCTATTCTTTGGAATATTGTTTTCCTTAAAGGCAACTCCACGTACTCCACCCCCTTGTTCATAGCGCTGTTTGTAGAATAAGGGATACCTAGAAATTTCTTCCAGTGTATACCAGGTTTCAGGAATAACAATTCCAGCTTGTATTGCTTTAGACAGCATCCAAGATTTGCTAAACACTTTCAGCATTGGTTGCTTGAGTATGATTGAGCCTAGGGTAACATCCCCTTTTTCTAACAAATACTTCGTTGCCAAAGCTCCTGAAGGAATCTTAATCCCATCAATTTTGGCAGACTCTACTTCTTCAATGTCTATTATTTCGTCATAATATCTCTTGCCAATTAGCTTCGTATTATCTTGTAAAAAAACACCGATAATATAGCTAGTAGGAAAATACTTCCGTAAAAAAGCTACAATTACTAGCGATTGGTCGTTTACTGGTGAGTAAATAAGATAGGTAGAACGATTCACTACAACTCGATTACACAGGCAATGCGTTCAGTAACAGTCCATGGCTGATAGTCATATACATGCGGCACAATTTTTTTCGTAATAGTTTGAATCGGATTTTTAATTCCTTTTATTTTTGGAGTGAGTAACTTATCGATAGGACCACCAAATTTTCTCATGACTATAGATTTATACTTTAAGCCTGACTCATTAATGATTTCAAGTAATTCTTCCCTATGGAAAAATCTTATGTCATACAGTGAGTCGAGTTTTGTACACTCCTTAAATTGATTCACTAGTTTAATATTTTCAATATTATGGACTAGCGAAATCATATATTTTTCTGTTATGCGTGCTTGCTCATGAATTAATGAATAAATTTGCTGATTATTTTCAAACAAAACCCAAAAACCATTGGAAAATGAAAGGCCAATCGACTTATTAGCAAAGGATAGAGAAAAAGCATCTTCCTTCTGCATGAGTAATGGTGACTCTGGATAACGTTTGGCAAGATAATCTAAAGTTTTTTGATCGAAATCGGAACCTATTACATCAAGATCTTGAGAAACAAGATATCGACTATCTCTACAACTGCCTCCTGCAATTTCTAGAATGCTTAGTGAAACTGGAAAATGTGATGTAATCCAGTAACCGGCTCGTGGCGGCACGGCTAAATATGACTCAATATGCTTAATCCAAGTATCGGACCAATAAGTATCATGATTAAATTCATTATTCATAGCTGTTCTCAACGCTGCTTTATTATTTTGGCAGGATTACCAACAGCAATAACATTTGCTGGCAATGATTTTGTTACAACAGCTCCTGCACCTACTACGGTATCGTGACCAATAGTAACTCCAGGCAATAAAATTACATTAGCTCCCAACCATACATTATTTCCAATTTTCATTCTTGGTGCAGACAAATGCCTTTCATAGTTTTCAAGGTCATGGTTGGCTGAAATAATTTTAATACCAGGTCCCATCCAGACATTATCGCCAAAATCAACACCGTTTAAGCCGTTTATATAAGTACTTGGGGCATAGCCAGGTGAGGTCATACACCCTACTGTTATATCGCCGCCTATCCTAGATGTGAAATGAACTGGCCATGCAATATGACGGGCATCATTAATGTTGATTATCTTCTGCCAAAAAATATATCCTTGTATGCCTAATGGATTCCACGTAATAATCCAGGGGCATTCGGGATAAAAGATTTTTGCCAAAATTGTATAGTAGGCTAACTTAAGTTGCTTCAGGACGGTTTTCATTATTCAAACATAATAAATTCAGATAAAAGATCAGCCCATACATCCCAAGATTTATGATCGATAATGTAAGAACTAAGGACTCAATTTTTATACCCATACGGCCAAAAAGTGTGGCAATGGAAATAATCATTATTAATCGGCATACATCCCAGATAAATTGCCAATGTTGTTTACGGTGGACAACTAAATGAGAAAGTGGTGATACAATAACTTGTCCTAACAACATCGGTGCAAGTGCAGCAAGAACAAGACCTGCAGGCTGCCAATCTTCCGAACCAAACAGTCGGCCTACAAAAAAAGGGCCTAACAAACAGACAATTGTGATTGGTATCGCCAAAAGGCTCAATGTTTTAGTTGATTTTAGATAGAGATACCGAAGAGATAACCGATCTTGTTTTACTAAAATAGCTGCTTCAGACCAAAAGCTTTGACCAATAGCCGTCGTAAATAAACTCACAGGAGTTAATGCTAGTCTATTCATTAGTGCATACCAACCAATTTCAGTCGCACTATAGTACTGTGCAAGTAGTACAGGTACAGCTGTTAAACTAGCTGCATTTGCGATCGCCACCCCCGTCGAAAGCGTTGATTCTTGCCAGAATCGCAAAAAGCTAATTTGGATACGTTTATAGGATAAGTTGAGTAGGCTTTCCTTTAAACCTTTTGCCTGTTGCAAAAGCACACCAATACCTAACCATACTGATGCTATAGCACCACTAATCAGACCAAGGGCACCCAGATTAGCCAAACCACCTGCTAGATTAATAACAGTGGCCCCTAGGCGCTGAGTCACTTTTGAACGTGCCACTGCAGTCAGCTGAGTTTCTCGAATATACCAAGCATGCATCAGTTGATGAAAACCGCCTCCAATGAGTGCAAACGGCAACAGTATGATGAATGCTCCAAGGGCTTCAAACCCTTCCCAAAGAGTCAACTTGCTGTCAAAGAACATCAGCAGCATCAATAGAGTTGTACTGATTCCTGACAACACTAAGAATCCTAAAAATATAAGAGAAGCCGCCTGTCCTTTAGATTTCGTATTGGGTATTGACCACTCAAATCGCCAGGTTGAGAAAGCCAACAGCAAATTTAGAGAAGATGAGAATAAAGCTACTACGCCAAAATCAGCAGGAGAGTAAAGCCTGGTCAACATAGGCGTGGTTGCTAAAACTAAGCCTTGTACTAGGGCATTGGCTTTAGCAACTACCATAAAGTTTCGACGAAACCGTGAGGCTTTCGTGGGGCGCAGCCAATTTCTACATATTGAAATAAATCGGCTTATTAGTTTCAATTTTCTGTTGTCTTATTTAGAAGACATCTGCCATCACGAAGACTATAATGTTCCTCTGTTGCAGGACAGAGCGCTTCGCCTTCTCCCACAAGGGGCAATTTTAGACGTTCACCATAGCAGCTCATCCAGCCAATCTGTTTTGCAGGTACGCCTACCATCAGAGCATAGGATTTAACATCATGCTTAATCACAGCACCAGCGCCAACAAATGCATATTGGCCCACAGTCACTCCACAAACAATTGTACAGTTGGCCCCCAATGTAGCCCCTTGATAAACATGGGTAGGACGATATTCAGTCTTGCGAGACACATAGGCACGAGGATTATAAACATTAGTAAAAACTACGCTGGGACCACAGAAAACATAGTCTTCTAAAATCACGCCTTCATAGAGAGAGACATTGTTTTGAATTTTACAGCCGTCTCCAATAACAACATTATTAGCAACAAAAACGTTTTGGCCTAGGGAACAGTTTTTACCTATTTTTGCTTTGGGCATCACATGGCTAAAGTGCCAGATTTTCGTGCCTTCGCCAATTTGTGCGCCCTCATCAATACAGGCTGTCTCATGGGCAAAATAATCAGCCATTCAATACCTCCTGTACTTTCTCTAAAATGTTAACCACTGCCACTCCATTCCACCCATCGGAGTGGGGCTGTTGACGTGTTTTCAAACAATCCAAAAAGTGTTGGCACTCCAGCTTAAGCGGCTGTTCATCAGCAATATCAACGATAGTGATACCGTCATCAATGGCCTCTAGCTGTGAATTGATCTGTTTATTGTGGATAGTGACCACCTGCTGGATTTCGTCATAGACCACCATTTGTTTATCAGCGATCGCAACTAACCCCCGCTGCTTTAGCGGCCACTGCCAGGAACAGTGCAGATGAGCCGTTTGCCCCGACTCGAAGGTCAAATCAACATGGACCTCATCAGCAATATTAGTTTGCAACCGTGAAACCCCTGATGCTTGAACGGTTTGAATGGGCGGGTTGTCAAGCAAATCTAAAATAATGGACACATCATGGGGGGCAAATGACCACCAAACATTTTCCATCGTACGCACTTTACCCAGATTTAGACGATGGGTAGCAACATGGTTTACCTGGCCAGCTTTACCTGACTTAAGATAGTTTCGTATCCAGTCAATGGCAGGCTGATAGAGCAGTAAATGGCCCACCATTAAAATTTGATCATGGTCATCGGCGTAAGTAGCTAACTTGCGGGCATCTTCAGCCCGTAGGGTCATGGGTTTTTCCACAAACACATCTTTCCCTGCTTTCAACGCTGCCAATGCCAGGGAATAGTGGGTTGGCGCAGGTGTAGCTAGAACAATGGCTGATACATTAGTCGCCAATGCCTCTTGAAAGTTGGTGAACAGAGGCACATCGGGATATTTGGTCTGTACGCGCTGCTGCAATGGGGGTGACACTTCAACTACCCCTGCAAGGCTACCCAGTTCATAAAAATTGCGGATCAGATTTTTACCCCAGTGTCCGCTGCCGACAACAATAACCTGGGTCATAGCAAGGTCACCTTAGTGCGATCGCATGTTAATTGTCGAGTGGCTCCTCGAGTATCTAGCACAGCCTTAGCGTGTGCCACCAGATTTCCATAGTCAATGCAACTATGGTCCGTGGCGATCACCACCAAGTCAGCCCTGGCAACTTCAGCATCAGTGAGCGAGACACTACTAAAACACTGACCTGCTACGGATATATCAGCAATATAGGGATCGTGATAGCGCAGGGTGACCTGATCCTTCAGTAAAAATTTCATGATGTCAATGGCAGGGGATTCTCGCCAATCAGCTAAATCTTTTTTGTAGGTTATACCAACCATTAGAATGTTGGCCTTCGACGGAGCAATACCCAGCCAATTCAGAACCCGGAACGCTTTACTTCTAACAAAAGAAGGCATTCTCCGATTGATTTCTCCAGCCAGGGCAATAAAGCGAGTATTAAAATTTACTTCTTTAGCTTTCCATTCCAGGTAATGCGGGTCGATCGGAATACAGTGGCCACCAACACCAGGACCTGGATAAAAAGGCATAATTCCAAAGGGTTTAGTATTAGCCGCATCCAAAACTTCCCAAACATCCAGTTCGAGTCGATCACAGAGCAACGCTAACTCATTCACCAAAGCAATATTGACGGCACGAAATGTATTTTCAAATACCTTGACCAGTTCGGCAGCTTTAGCACTGCTTACGGGTACCACATGAGAGATCGTTTGCTGATAAAAAAGTTCAGCAGCTCTGAGTGAAAATTCATCCGAGGCACCCACAATTTTGTTTGTGTTTTGGGTTGTATAGCGCTGATTGCCTGGATCAACTCGCTCAGGCGAATGTGCCAGAAAAAAGTCTCGTCCCTGTCTAAGTTCGCTATTTTGTTCCAATATAGGGCGAATAACCTCATCGGTTGTCCCTGGGTAGGTGGTGGACTCCAATGCAATCAGTTGACCAGGGCGCAATCTCGCTCCAATTTCTTGAGCCACACTTTCTACGTAGCTTAGATTTGGGGTCAAATTTTTAGTTAACGGTGTGGGGACGCAAATAACAATGACGTCCATATCAGTAACTGCATCGAAATGGGTTACAGCCTTTAGTTTGCCATTGGCAACAGCCTGATTGAGGACATCTGAAGGAACATCGTCAATGTAGCTATCCGAGCGATTTACTCGTTCAGCTCGCTTAGGATTTTGTTCAATGCCAATCACGTTAAACCCTACCTTTGCTTTTTCTAAGGCAAAGGGCAAACCCACGTATCCTAATCCCACTACGCCAACCGTTGCGTTGCGTGAAAGAATTAACTGCTCTAAGGATGACAGTTGTGGAGGAGTTGGATCTGTTGGTAGATTGGGGGCCAAGGTCATTAGTTCTTATGGATAAGGCCAATGACTCTATTCTGCCCGACGGGAAAATTTACGTATCAGTTTTTCTTGATTCCCTATTGTCCAATTGAGCTTTTATCTATCTATGACTGGCAGGTTAACAGGGCACTTATGATGCGTAACCATTACTCATACCATCTATCTCTATCGCCCCACATAGTCTGTCGGCTAATACCACTAGGGAATAAATCGGTTTTCACCGTAGGCTAACAGGTGTTCGATGGTTGCCAACCGGTATTCCCAAGTTTGCAGTCGATAGCGATTTTGCTGGGACTTTACTGTCAGCTCAGAATCGATCACTTGATTGAGCTGATGCAGGTGCGATCGCACCTCCTCTAATTTCCGATGAGACGGATCCTCTGCTAAATCCGCAAGCTGGTCACCCAACTTATTGACATCATCAACCCACTGCGCCATTCGCTGTTCGCGCATTAATAGCTGACCATTACTCAACAACCATCCCCACTCTCGCTGTAACGACTGATAGCGTTCAGCTGCCGTATTAAATGGTTGTCTTTGCGGTAAGGAATGCGGCATAGACGTATCGCCCTGAGTGTTATTCAGCAGCGTCTGAATCCCTTGTTGAAGATTGTCAGCTGCAAACAGCGCATAGCCACTCACCGGTAGATCCCGTAGTGTTTGGATTTGGTCTAATGCTGCCATTTCAGGCAAATTCAGTAATCGAATACCTGGAATAATTAGCGTCGAGCCATAATTACCGTCTAAAACCCAGGGATGAATCAGCTCTTCAAACCGATTGGTATCCATGGCATAGCTCATCAATACGATCCAATCTACATCTCCACGTTCTGCCCAAGTTTCCCAGTCTTGCTGAATTTTTTGGACACGCTCATGGGTCGGTTTAGCAAACACCGCCGCCGACACAGTGATGCCCGGACGTCGCTGGCGCAGCATCTGAGAAGCCTCAGCCACAAACGAACTCACTTGTTGCACACGAAACTCAGTCCATTGCTGCCAGAGCCTGCGCTGGCGTCGCTGCTCATGGGCAGTAAGGGCTGGATTATCACGGGGAGAGAGCGCCGCTGGATCCACCCCAGTCATATCTCGAAATCGTAACCGTGCCGCTGTTCCATATCCATAGGTGCGATTAGCACCAGGATCTTGGAAGGGATAACGGACATAATCAAACTGCACACCGTCGATATCATAGTTCTCGACCAGCTCCTGCAGTATACGCATCAGATAGCTACGCACTTCCGGATTCGCAGGATCCAGAAACGGCTTGTCCTGGCCCAAAGGCACCATACGGCCCTGGCGGTCATAGCCAGTCCAGCCAGGATTAGCGTTAATGAGGGGACCTGGGTAACTGGCTGGTAAATTTAACAGCGCATTGTGGCGACGATTCCCAGCTGCGAATAACCAAATCCAGGCATGAACTTCTATGCCTCGCTCTTTGCCCAGTTTTATAGCTGAGGCCAACGGATCCCAATGACGGGTTAGGGGATTCTGCTGAGGAGCAATGCGACTAGGGTAAATAGGATAGCCGGCATTCATGGACTCAAAGAAGACCGTATTGATACCGGCAGCAGCAAGACGGTCAAAAACATCTGCTAACTTTGCTTCCGATCCAGCACGCACAATCGTGCCGCGGTCTAACCACATGGCACGAACTTCCGCGTGGGCCAAAGATTGCTCAACGGGAAACGCATTCCAGAGAGCCTGACGAGACTCAAGCCATCGCTGGCGAGCAGTGCCATAGTCTCTTTGAGCGATCAGATTTTGCCAATCATCCAGAGTTTGCTGTGCCGTTTCCAACGCAGGATGGGACAGGGGAGTCGGCAAACTCGCGCCGCCCAAACTCGCGCTGAGGCTACCGTCAGTGCGCATGGAGGTCAATGCTAACTCTGCTGGTTGACCACTAGCATAGCCATGCAGCAAAGCACCTTCAAAGCGCCCCATCAAGTTATGAAGCTCTTGCTGCATGGCCAGTTCTAAGAACGGGCTAATCACGCCATTGCCAGGCCGCACATCTAAACCAGGAGGTTCAATACTATCGGCTGGATCCATGGCATTTAGGGCCAGTTGACCATGCTCCGCCTCTACCAAAGACGACTCTAACTCCACAGCCTCGTTATCGGTCTTTGGTAAAGGCGATGATTGAGCAAATCCTGGGGTCGCCAGAGCAATACCTCCTAGCAAAACGGCCAATGCATAGGACGTAGAAAATAGAGAATGGAACATGAGCAGGCTTATCAGACGAAGCAAGAATACTGACGCAACAAAACAAAGACAATGCCGAACACTGTATGGAACTCAGGTTTCAAAAAAGTTTTAAACCGTTTCTCAAAGAATTAAACCCAAAGAGGTCATTATTATCGGGGATGATTTGGCCGTTTTAAACAGCAAAATCGAGTAACCTCAACTAAAACATTGAGAAAGTAATCTATGTCTTTAAAACCGCGACCACAAGGCTAATAAACCCCAGTAGCGGGCAATTTATTGAAGTAGTGACAAAGATACGTTCTTAGGGCAGTACGCATAAAAATGAACCCTATTTCTCCTTACATCTGCTAGAAGATTTCCCAGAAAATAAGGTCTAGTTTTCCTACCTTGTTCTGTAAAGTTTCTGCCTACGATGTAGATATGACCATGCTGCTTTGCTAGAAGATAGCCACGCTTGCATGATATACCGTGCCGTACCTACATAGCGGTATGGAAAAACTTAGGACGGAACAAGTTCTAGAGTTATGGCATCTGACCAGCATTGCTGTAGTACAATACAAAATCCTGCGTTGAATTGTGCATGCTCACAGGTTCAACTTTATTCGTTTCCACAGACTGTAATCGGTAAGCTCTATGGCGCTCCTGCAAGAACAAAAGCAATCAATTATTTCTGACTATCAGGTACATGAAACAGACACTGGCTCTGTAGATGTGCAGGTAGCCATGCTCACTGAAAAGATCAATCGGCTGAGTAAGCATCTGCAGGCTAATAAAAAAGATCATTCCTCTAGACGAGGTCTATTGCGTATGATCGGTCGTCGTAAGCGCTTGCTAGCCTACTTGGTCAAGCAGGATTCTAGTCGGTATCAGGAGTTGATTAAAAAGCTGGGTATCCGCGGCTAAGATACAAGGTGGTGATATTCATCACCTTCAAACACGCAGTCTAGGATCAACTGGTTTATGCCTTCTGAATCTCAGCGTGAGTCGCTGCCCTTTGAGCCTAAGTCAAATAGGCGGCAAAGTGATAAAGCTGCTCCATCTAGCCAAGCATCACAGCCTCAAAAATCAGGCTCAGGCATTAAGAAGTCAGACAAGCAAGCGAGCAAACGAAGTAAGCAGACCCAAAAGGAAGAAATGGGTATCCCAGAAGTGGTCAGTCGTCGTATGATTCGACGAATGGCAGTATTTGCTGGGGTGCCTACCGCTTTAGGTATGTCTTCGTTTGTGATTGCCTATGTTCTGCTGACTCAGCACATTGTTGAATTTCCCAATGTCGTTGTCCTCATCGTTTCCCTGGGCTTTTTTGGATTAGGAACCATTGGCCTCAGCTATGGTGTGTTGTCTGCATCCTGGCAAGAGGATGAAGCAGGCAGTCTACTGGGAATTGCTGAATTTTCTATCAACTTTCGCCGCTTAATTCAAGGTTGGCGGAAGTCGAAGCAACCCTCGGCTTCTGAATAATAATCTGGCCATAGCGCAGTCATGCTGACATTTAATCCGATGCCTCAAGGATGTCGTGAAGCTGTTGCTCCATTTGTTTGAGCATTGTCATAATCGCTGGTAGCGTTTTTTGTTTTGTGTCGTCTTGAACCTCAAGATTTCGCTGTGCTTGAGCTCGCAGATCGTCGATGCGTTGTTGCAAATCTTGAGCTATGCCTAGCGCATCACGGCCCAAGTTATCCATTTGCTGCTGCTGATAAAACTTCAGAGCTGCTCCCCGTAGTATTTGTAGGGTGGCCTCTTCTCCATGGTCACCGGGCATGACTCGGAAGCGTAGCAAAATTCGCTTCTGGTTATGGATGCGTTCGATTTCGATTTGCTTAGGTTTACGGACGGGAATCAAGGAAAGACTCATCATACGTTTGAGTTCATTGATGATACCTTGGAAAAGTTGAGGGGAAATATCGCTGACAACTGATTGCACAACACCATCTTTACTCCAAAGAATTCGACAGGTGGTGCTTTGACGTTCTAGATAAAGTCGTCCAATCCCTTCTTGAGTAATCAGCCGTTTCAATAAGATCTGGGTAAGTTCTTTGGGATTCAATCGGTTGGGATCAAAGGTTACCTCCGGGCTAGGTTCTGCTGTGGGTTCTTTAACGGAGGTCGCCGACGGCTCATCGGTGGGTGGTGACAAGGGCTCTTCAGCCGCTGGTACTGATGGCTCGTTGGCAGGTTCTGGTGGCTCGAGTACGAGCGACTCGTGCTCAGATAGCGCTGGTTCTGCCGCAGATAATGATTCCTCAGATGGCAATTCTTCTAGGTCAGTTACCGACTCTTCTAACTCAATACTCAAGGGAGCTGGTGGCATATCTGCACTATTTGTTTTATCCTCCTTCCCTGCTCTCACGGGCGGCGGCGAGGCAGACTGCTGAGGCGCTGTCGTTTGCTCAGCAATAACCCCATGGGGGTGTTCAATAATCTCAGTTGGAGCTCCTACCACCAGCGTAGGCTGATCCTGAAATGGACTGGACGTAGCGTTAGCCTTAGATTGTGAGGGTTGAGAAGCCTGGCGGTTTTTGGCTGAGTGGCTCAAAAACTTTGATAGAATTTCCCGATGCCAGTCAGACGATATGGGCCTTGAGACAATGGAGCAATTAATATAAGAGACCTGACGTCTGACATAGTCAGCAGCTTTAGTATCGTCAGGGTTTACCATGCCCAGGTTTAGGCTACTACCCTCAATTGAAAGCGGCAGAACCTGATAATAGAGACAGGCTTCAAAGGGCAAAATTCCTTCGATTAACAGGAACATTTGCTCTAGGTTTGTCTTTACATTAGGCTGATGAATATGGCTTGAGGGCGGTGACAACGCATGGTTTTCAGGGAAAGTTGACATGATGGCTGCCAAAAAGGAAATAACGAAGACAAGGGTACAGGTGTAATCATGTGAATGAGATAACCTGCCCATGAGACACCCACGCCTGTTGCCCAAAGACAACCTTCAAAGAGCCTGGGATTGGCTAGGTTCGTAAATCTTGGGCAGCTAGGTAAAGCTTAGCCCATTCACTCATGACTTGTTTAGGTCTGCACCCTAGCTTTTGTGCGATCGCATCGATATCACTGCCCTGCTTCAGTTCGGCCAGTAGCTGCTGCTGAGAAGGTTCTAACGTTTGCCAATAGGTTTGCCATTGACTAGAGGTTAAACCTAAGTCATGCTCAGACAATGTGGTTTTTAACCATCCCAGCACCAATTCTGGCTGTTCTTTCAGGGTAAAAATACGGATCGCGTGATAACTAATTTTTTCCCGTAGTCGATACACCTGATTGATCGACATTTTTAGCTGCTTAGCAATGTTGTCTTGGGTATACCCCTGCAAATGCAGCTCTAGCCATTGGGTCGCCGTATCTCCCAAGGTTTCTTGCAGATAGTCTGTAAAGCTATCTTTAACTGACTGGCGTGCCCGCTGGGTTGCTTCAAAGTCCTGTTGCTGCTCATAGGTACTCACAGCTTGCACATCAAACAGGCTGATAGTACTTTCAGTATCATCTGTCCCAATTTCCTCTGAAATTAGCTGAATTAGCTGCGCTCCAGGAACTTGGGTCATTCCCCCGCGCTGGGAACGTCTCAGATAGTTAACAAAGCGATAAACAATTAGAGGCTGGTTACGAATTGGCCGCAGACAATACTCCTCAATCGTTGCCATGGTCAGCAAATTACGAAGCTGAGGCCGCTTTGTACACTCACCGATCCACCTCATCTGCTGTTGAAGATGACGATCGCTTTGCAACATCTCCTGAATAATTTCTTGCAGAACGTCCTTAACCTGACGCTGTCGATCACGACTGAGGGCAATCCAGGTACGGATTTTGCTACGGACTAAAAACAAGCCACCCAGCTTCCGCATCAGGGTTTGATAAGCCCGATCAGGGGGTAATCCCCAGTAGGTTTTATAAAAAATACGATAGCGATAATCCATGGCCTGAGTGGCAATGGATAGATCCTTGTGAGAAAGCGCCTCAAATCGATCAGTGTCTTCACCGCAGAGCCACTGGGTAATTGCTATATGGGTATCGTGGCTTTGATCGGGCAAATCGGACTGAATCCGTTGCTGCCATTGATTTACGATTGTAGTTGCCACTGCCATGCGTGCGCCTGCTGCTGATTAGAGAAACCCCAAGCAAAATGCCACGGGAAAGGATTGATGAATGATTTGCTCATTCTAGTGCACTCAATCCCTCGATTTATCCGGATACAATCACTTTTCCCTATTAGTGTATTTTCCTTTAAGGCTGCTACCCGGTAAAGCATCCTGATCAAGTCTAGAACTGTCAGCCCAACTACCGATCAGAATACTTTTTATCAGTACAGCCTGTGTAAATTTATTCCGGAAAGGTTAAAGAGACAACCCAGGTTAGCATTTCATAGTTAACCATGGCGCTTCTGATGCCATTGCCAAGCATGGCCAATAATTATTTCTAGATCAGCGTACTGGGGTACCCAACCCAGGCGTTCACGGGCATGATCACTACTACCAATCAGGCTGGGAGGGTCCCCAGGGCGGCGCTCACATTCCACAGCAGGAATCGGATGCCCAGTCACCTGGCGAGCTGCTTCAATCACTTCTCTGACGGTAAACCCACTGCCGTTACCCAAATTAATAAAGGTTGTTTCGCCGCCATCTATAAGATACTGCACCCCTTTCACATGGGCATTCGCCAGATCAGCAACGTGGATATAATCGCGAATACAGGTACCGTCACGGGTCGGATAGTCGGTGCCATAAATCGAAATATGATCACGTTTACCCAAAGCCGTTTGCAGTACCAACGGGATTAAATGGGTTTCAGGATTATGATCTTCGCCCAGACGACCTTGGGGATCTGCGCCAGCAGCATTGAAATAGCGAAAACATACGGATTGTAAGCCATAGGCCTTTTGGAAATCCTTTAGCATCATCTCCACCATGAGCTTGCTACTGGCATAGGGGCTAATGGGATTTTTCGGATGGTCTTCTGGAATAGGCACCGTCTTAGGAGGACCGTAAATGGCACAGGTGGACGAAAAGACAAATCGTTTCACCCCAGCCGCTTCCATAGCCTGTAGCAGATTTAGGGTGCCATAGACATTGTTGCAATAGTAGTCGGCTGGCGCTGTCACCGATTCACCCACTGCGATATAAGCAGCAAAGTGCATGACAGCCGCAAACTTGTATTGCGTAAATACCTGATCCAGTAATGCTCGATCGGTTGTATTACCTTTTATTAGCTTGGCATTGAGATGCTGCTCAACTAGCTCTTGGTGACCATATTCAAGGCTATCTAAAATAACAACCTGATAACCAGCCTGCTCTAGGGCAAGCACGGCGTGGGAGCCAATATAACCGGCACCACCGGTTACCAATATCGTTGGAGTTGAGGTGTTTGTGCTACTCATATGAGGAATTCGTAAAGTTAGATAGGTATAACCATGAAAATAGCCAAACGACCTGGAGAGAGAGAGCTCCTCCAGCTGCCCCTAGAGTTAATAGATAGAGCCCAATTTAATGGGAATATTCACCTTCTACCATAGGTTTCATATCAGATCCCACAGCATCAGGATTGAGCACTAAGTTATCCCGATGCACAACTGTCTCAGCACCGTCATAGCCCAAGATCATAGAAATTTCACTAGAACGACGTCCGCGAATCTGCTGAAGGTCATGGTGATTATAGTTCACAAGACCACGGGCAATCTCTTGACCGTTGCGATCGCAAAGCACGACCGCATCCTGGGCCTGAAAATCACCTTCAATTTCGACAATTCCGGCAGAAAGCAATGATTTTCCATCTTTACTAATCGCCCGAACTGCCCCAGCGTCTAAATAAAGCAGACCGCTGGGACGTAGTCCATTGGCAATCCAACGTTTGCGAGCATTTGAAGGATTCGGCTTAGGGGCAAACTGAGTTCCCAGGGGAGCACCGGCCAAAATTTTGAGAATATTTTCCGGGGTCTGACCATTGGTGATGGCCATGCGAATACCGGCACTGGTGGCGATGCGAGCCGCTTCCAATTTAGTAATCATGCCCCCAGTTCCCCACGCAGAGCCACGATCACCGACGTCAATATCTAAATCCCCTAAATGCTGTACCCAGGTAATCGGTTCAGCATCAGGATTGGCCCGGGGGTCAGCAGAATATAGCCGGTCCACATCCGTTAGTAAAAATAACCACTGGGCTCCCACCAAACTCGCCACTAGAGCTGACAGCGTATCATTATCGCCAAATTTTAGTTCGTCCACGGCCACCGTGTCGTTTTCATTCACAATGGGAATGACATTTAAGTTAAACAGCTGCTGAAAGGTGTGATAACTATTCACATAGCGCGCCCGCTGCATTAAATCACTGCGGGTTAGCAACACCTGGGCAATGGGCTGATCTAACACGGTAAATAGGTCGTCATACACTCGCATCAACCGCCCCTGACCCACGGCAGCCACCGCCTGCTTCTGCTCAATGGATTTAGGTCGCTCTGTCAGCCCCAGTCGCGCACACCCTACACCCACAGCTCCAGAAGAAACCAGAATGACTCGATGACCTTGGCGATTTAGTTGACAAAGTGTTTCTACTAAACGAGCAAGCACCGATAGGGCTAGCTGACCATTAGCCGAAGTGAGGCTAGACGTACCAATCTTGACCACAATGGTTTGAGAAGTCTGAGCGTTAGCAGAAGGCGATATAGTCACAGAAATCGATGAAGGTGGGAACTAGTAACAGAGCCTATTGTCATACAAAATTCCAATGCAAGGCCGTCACAATCAACCTCTGACAAGCTGGCTGACCTAATATTTTTTTTAGATCTCAAACGAGAAATTAAGTGTGGTCAGCCAGCACCACACCAAGACGCTTAGATAGCCAAATCTCAGCATTACGCAGACATTGTTTTGGGGAATTTGCCGCCATGGGGTCCACCATGGGTTCTACCAAAACCGTAAACAAACCTAGGCGATTGCCCCCTAAGACATCGGTGAATAACCGATCGCCCACCATGGCAATTTCATGGTGAGGCAGTTTCATTAGCTCTGCGGCTTGACGCAGCTTACGTCGGGACGGCTTACCTGCACTCGTATAAAATGGCACTTCCAAGGTTTCCGCAATCCGTCTAATGCGGCTATGGCTCAAATTATTACTGACCAGCACCACTGGCACTAACGTTTGCATCTGTTGCAGCCACTGACGTACCTCTTCTAGAGGCTGACTTTGCTGAAACGGCACCAAGGTTTCATCTACATCAAGAATCAGTCCTTTGAGTTGATGCTGCTGAATCAGCTCAGGAGTAAGGCCCAGGACAGAAGCATCAAGGGCAAGGTCAGGTTGTAGGAGGCGACCCCAAGGCGTCATGGTTAGGTAGGGGCAGGTCTTGTGCCTGCCCTGGTTAATAGTGCTTAAAGATCATCCCCTAACTGGGCATCAACGCGATCGCGAATCTCACCCTGGGCCCGCTCATGTTCTGCTAAAGAACGGCTAAACACATGGGTACCGTCATAGCGAGCAACAAAGTAGAGAAACTCCGTATCCGGCGGATTTAAGGCAGCTTCTAAACTGGCAATGCCAGGGCTGGCGATCGGAGTTGGAGGAAGTCCTAAGTTACGATAGGTATTGTAAGGGTTGGGGGTATTGACTTGGGTCAAGGTTAGTGGTCTTTCTGGTGTTTGAGTCACCCCCAGACCATATTCCACCGTTGGATCAGATCCCAGACTGATACCTTCCCGCAGCCGTCGAGCAAATACTCCGGCAATCGTATCCCGTTCCTCAGGCACCACAGATTCTTTTTCAACGATGCTAGCTAAGTTTACCCACTCATCCAGAGAATAGGGGCTGGTTCCTTGCTGATACACAGGCAGAGCGACCTGTTCAAAGCGCAGCAGCATCACATCAACAATGCTATCAGCATCCATTTGCTCGCTGGGTAGCTGATAGGTATCTGGATAGAGATACCCTTCCAGATGGGGCAACCCCTGAGGCAGCCAGGGAAACTGGGCATAGGGAATTTCTTCAGTAGACCGCAAAAAGTCATCAGCACTGACCAGACCTTGTGCCTCTAAAGCTTGCGCCATCTGAGTACGATTCCAGCCTTCCGGAATTGTAAAGCTGGTTTGTACCACATCACCAGTCCAGATTTGGTCGGCAATCTCCGACATGGATTGGGTGGGAGATAGCGAATAGGTCCCCGCCTGTAGACCTCCTTCGCGATTTTGAAATTCCTGAAGACGATTCCAGACTTTCCAGGCAGTAGTAGAGCGGATTAAGCCAGCTGCTTCTAAGTCTTGGCCAATTTGCTGAGCGGCAGTGCCCGATGGAATCTGCAACTGTATTGGCTGTTCATCGTCTCTCGCCAATACAGGGCTATTGGCCCAGCTCCACCATGACCACCCTTGCCAAGCGGCCACACCTAAGGCAACCGGGAAAATGCCAACATAAAATAGTCGTTTTAAACAACCCATAATTCGTTTAGACAGGCCATGGACCAGGTTCAGAATTGTTTGGTACGTTCAACTGTAGATGCCTAATCTAAGCCCTCAAAAAGCTGATCTTCAATTTGGGGTTGCAACCGCTGAAACTCTTCAGGGGATAGCAACATCACCGTATCAGCATCAGTGCGGTAGGCAAAGAAAAGTAAGGGCTCTAGAGGTGTACAGGTCACATAACGCTGATCGCGATGATAAAACTGCGCCAGCATTTGAAAATTGTCCGTTGCCCCCCCATCATCGACCTCTAATGCGAAACAACTTTCGTCTTCTGCATCAGGGATATTACCTACGGCTGTCAGCGTATAAGCACTACGCTGCAAGGTCAAGTCTAACTCAGCTAAAACTGCACGGGCACTGGGAAAGAGCGGATCAATCTCCTCATCCTCAATATCCGCCAAGGTATCATCGTTATCCTGCCAGCTAAAAATCTCGATCGGGGCAGAAACAGGGAGCAGTAGTAAATACTCTTGGCCAGAATTACTGAGGGTAATGGATTTTTCAACGTAACAAGCGAGGGTATGACCGCCCTCATCAGTGAGGGTCACAATGGGCTGGCCTCCCTGTTGGAAATCAGGAGACGGGTCAGAATTTTGATTGGAGTTGTGATTCAAATTTGCCATGCGTGGTTGTGGATCATTGGGCAGAGGCCCTAACTAAGAAGGGCGATCAGCCCGAGAGCTGTCTAGCCACTGCTGCAAAATAATAGCAGCCGCTCGACGGTCTATTAGGCCCTTATTTTTTTCAATGGGGCGGCGCTCTGCTTGCAGCTGCTGCTCTGCTTCCACTGATGTAAGCCGCTCATCTACATAAGCCACGGGCAAACTCAAAGCCTTAGCTAAACGCTTAGTGAATTTTTGTACCCGCTTAGCCTGGGCTCCCTTTGTCCCATCCAAGGTGTAGGGCAATCCCACCACTAGCAGGGTGGCCTCACGCTGACGAACAAGTTGCCTGAGTTGTTCAGTCACATAGACAAAAGACTTGTTTTCAATGGTGGTTAACCCCGTAGCAATTAGGCCTGTGCGATCGCAACCAGCTACACCAATCCGCCTGCTACCAATATCTAATCCCAAGACAGAAATCATGCGTTAACCCGCTGTCCCACCCGAAGAGTCATCCCTGGCTGGGCGTCTCAAACCAGAATTAGCGGCATCCCAAAAAAAGCGACTTGGAATCGCTTTACCAGAGGGCTGTAATCCCTGCAAAACATCCTGTAAACCCTCAATGGAAACAGCCTTTGACTCACGTACCTTATGCCATACAGAACGGGACATCATCACTGTGTGACCTACTTCTGTGGCCTCAATTTCCCGCAAATAACTTTCGCGCTCAGGCTGATAGTCCAAAGAGGCCAGCTGTAGGGTTTGGTTGGATGCCCCTTGCAACACTTGAGCCATTTGAGCCATGAGCTCTGGATATAGCCAAGTGTAGGCAGGATGGACGGTGAGTTTTGCCCGATTCGGTTGCTCAGTATCCTGGGAGAGACGCAGACTAAAGTAGCCAATGGCCGCCTTCCGCTGGGGTTCAAATACGTAGGCTGAAACTGACTCAGACTGACCTAGCCAACGCTGCACTTGGGCTCTCACACCAGCAATGGAGCGCGTCCGAAAGTCCTGAATCTGGTGATCAAACACCTGACGCAACTGAGGTGGCATCGACGCTGTTTCCAGGTGGTAAATCAGCTGGGCATCAGCGTTGCTGACCGGCAATAGATTGGGTAAATCTGGCTCATTTTCCGCCAGACTGGTAATTTGCTCTGCGTCTATGGACCAGTAGGTGACATAGGCCAGGGGCTGGAACCCATTTTGGCGATAGAGGGCTAGCCCGAACTTATCTTGGATACTGGTTTCACTGATCCAGGTGTGGGCCTCAACAATGGTTTCAAAGCAGTGGCGCAGCAGCAAACTGGCCAAGTCTAAGTTCAGGGTTAGTACCTCATCAGAGGACGCTTTCACCATCACCTGGTCAATCCGCCAGGTGCTGCGTGTAGAGTTAAATGGCGAAACCTGAATCACACCCTGGGTAGTATGTTTACAGCCAGCAGCAAAGGTAATGGTCTTGGGCTGTAGAGGATTTACCAGACGAGATAAACGCTGCCAAGCCTCTTTGCCAAATACATGTCCCGAGTCGAGTACAGGCTGATTTTTGGTAAATGCGCCACAGGTAACCACCTCTGAGCCGCCATTGGGCATCAGCTTTTCTGAGTCACGAAAATGTACGGGACGAACCGCAATGGAGTCAGAGGAGTTAACGGGTGTCATAGGACCAAAATATGGACAAAATCCCTAGGATTTGGGATGAATTAAGACTACAGGAGTCTGTTCATCAGCGTTACCAGCCGGATTATCGAGCAGAGCACTCGTTATCAAGTCTACGTCAGTGCCAGGTGTTGCTGCTAATATCTTAACCGCTTTCAAATCATTGACATCGACAATGGCCGCTTTCAGGCCAGTTACGTCATAAATATCTTGAACAATTTTTTCAGGGTTGTCTGGACCCAGCACAATGAACTGGTCATAGGGGGGTAAGGTGCCGGTGACATCATCAATCAAGCGGGCCTGCTCACCTGCAAGTACGTAAAACATGCCAGCACGACCTAAGAACTTCTTTGCGATCGCACCCACCACAAAGGCATACACCACTCGCCATGGTCCCACCAGATCTACCAGGGTTTGCATACCACAGGCCGTCGCCAGACTCGATGTGGGCATAAAGAAATAGCAAATCCGCTTCGCTACCCAGCCCGGTTTGATGTCACTGGGATGCCGCCAACGCCCTTGCATAATCGCCACAGGTGTTTCACCGATGGTGACAATGTCCCCAGGCTTAGCAAAGGGCTCCACATAGCGCTTAACCGTATCAATCGGGCTGTCCAGGGGACCCAGCAAATGGGTGGGAATCGGCAACACGTCTGCTTTTGGTGTAGACCGCCAGTTTTGAGGAGCATCGGGGTCAGGGTACTTCAGGGGCACCACCACATTGCCCATTTTGGGAATCCGACCTTCGGGTCCATAGGTGAGATAGTGCACCTTGATCCACAGGGCCTTAAGTTTAGACAAATCAGGCCCCTGGATATCTATTTTAATCTTCAACCCTGTGGATTTAGCGGTTTTGACAATATAGGCAAACCAATAGTTATCGGGCCTAGCAGGAGCATCTTCGTGATCCGATACCAGCTTTGCTTTGACCGTGATGCCATCCAAGCTGGCTCCTGACAGTAGCTCTGTCTCGATGGAAATCTCCGGCACCATAATTTCTAAGGTGCGCGTCAGATTAATCAGCGAAGGTTCACCCTCAATGACATAGTGCTGAGGCTCTCGCGTAGTAATTGTCCACTTGCCAGATTCCAGCTCTAACTGATTGCCAGGGCGACTCTGATACTGCCGTTCAATCAGTAACCAAACTGCCAAGACTAGCAATATCGCCAGCGTGCCCAAAATGCCTGCCATTAGTGGGTTGCTCCTCTGCCATAACCATGGCTATCTATTATGAGTGGTGCAGCCATAAACCCAACTTAGGATTTACTTTATACATCCGTAAGATTTGTATCGTACTCTCGGGTCTGAAGCAATTGGCTAAATAACTGAATAGCATTCAAAGTACTCATTGGAGCTGAGTCATTAACCTAGCCAATCTTTTTCACATGATGAACCCAGTCAATAAGCTTTTACAGATATTTTCACCAATTGATTTTGCCTTAATTGGCCATGGATGGGCTTCCCACGGACGTGATTACTTATTTCACATTCAAGATTGTTTGGGCAATAATCCAGGTGAATACGAATTGTGCTTTACACATTGTGTTCGTGCTGATTGTGAAACCAGGGTCAACGATCAAGTCTGGTCGCAATCGTGGGGAGACGAATTCATCGATAGCATAAGCTGGAATGCATCGGGTCAGCCTGACGGCTATGTTTGGGGCACAAACTGGTCGAATGCTTATCCAGGCCTGACAATTATTGAGCCATCAACGTTAGCAAAAGAGTGGGCATTACGCATTGGTCAGGAATTTTACGAATGCACTCTTGAAACCGACCGTTTTTTTATTCGCATTATCTATCACGATGCTTTTGCACGAAAGCTGAACGATAATATCGAACAAATCTCAGCTGTAACTGTTCCACTGCCCCAAAATAGCCAATGGTGAGCCATTCTAGGGAAATATCCCCAAATGCCAGCTAAAGACTTCTACCATGACAATGCTAAACAGTCTTTGAGCAACGATGGCTGGGCCATTACCCACGACCCATTGGTCATTCGTTTGACCCGCAAACGCCTATACGTTGACCTAGGGTTCGATGCTAACCAGGAGCAAGTCTTGCAGTGGATTCCTTAGCAGCCAAGTATCGACCTATTATCGAAAAACTACTTCAGGAATATATCGATTTCCTGGGCCAGGATGACGCGACTCAACACATCTACTGCAATAGCTCAAATAGGCCATCATCCAGCTCATACCCAAGAGTACGTACCATCAGTTTGAGTTTTTCGATGCCATCAATTTGGTTATCCTTGAGCCATTGGGCAATGGTAAACACTTTGCCCATCACAAAAATCTCTAGAGCTTCTGGGTTATAGCGAATGCCATCTAAGGGGCTGAACTGATGGGGCACTAGCATGGCTGCATACCGGCCCAACTCACCCGACTCAACATCTAGAAACAGGGGTAGCCAGGGATATTGACTATCGAGCCGAATAAACCATAGCCGTACTTCAGGAAGCTCAGACAGCTCGCGGGGGTCATTGGCCTCGCGGGGATAATCGATAGCAAAACTCAGTTTAAAGTCGGTTTTCCAGTCAACTTGACTCAAGGTACTTTGGGCCACTGTCAGGTCCAAAGTCTGAAGGTGCGCAGCATCGATAACAATGGATTGAGGCATGGTGGGGGAGATAAAACAGTGAAGCAGATGAAACAGATTACAGTGTGCCTTGCTGTGGAAGACTTTACTAGGGGGTCAGCCGGGTCTTGACTACGACCTCCGTTTCCAGACCATACTGCACGATATATATGTTTTTATGCCGATGACCACATCTCCTATTCGCGTCTGTATCACCCTGGGAACACGCCCTGAGGCAATTAAACTGGCCCCAGTGATTCAACAGTTTCAGAAAACACCAGATTTTGACACTCAGGTTGTACTCACGGGGCAACATCGGGAGATGGTGGACCAGGTCATGCAGCTATTTGGGCTTCAGGCTGATCGGGATCTGAATATCATGCAGCCTAAGCAAACCCTGTCAGACATTACCTGTCGCAGTTTGCAAGGCTTACAAACACTTTTTAAAGAACTACAGCCTCACATCGTGCTGGTGCAGGGGGATACAACCACTGCTTTTGCCGCCGCTCTCGCTGCGTTCTATCAGAAGATTCCCGTGGGGCATGTGGAGGCCGGACTACGCACTGACAATATTCTTAATCCGTTTCCTGAAGAGGCCAATCGTCGCTTGGTCTCCCAGATCACAACGTTGCATTTTCCACCGACTGACAAATCGGTGGCCAATCTAGCAGCCTCGGGCGTCAGCGGTACTGTTCTTAAGACTGGCAATACCGTTATTGATGCCCTACAGACCGTGGCCTCTAAGGCTCCTGCCTGTGATGTCCCTGGGCTAGATTGGACAGCCCATCGCGTCATTCTAGCCACCGTACATCGTCGAGAGAACTGGGGGGAGCCGCTACAGGATATTGCCAGGGGATTTCTACAAGTATTAGACAAATTCGAGGATACGGCGTTGCTACTGCCGTTGCACCGCAACCCAACGGTAAGAGAGCCCTTAAAGGCGGCCCTCGATCACCACCCTCGCACATTTTTGGTGGAGCCGCTGGACTACGGCCAGCTCGTGGGAGCCATGCAACGGTGTTATCTACTGATGACGGATTCTGGTGGATTACAGGAAGAAGCCCCTGGCCTTGGGAAACCTGTTCTTGTCTTGCGGGAAACAACGGAGCGACCTGAAGCGGCGGAAGCGGGCACAGCCAAACTCGTAGGCACCGACCCAGAGATGATTACTGGCGAAGCAGCAAAGTTACTAAGGGAGCCAGCGGCTTACGATGCCATGGCCCGAGCCATTAACCCATTTGGGGATGGTAAGGCATCAGAACGCATCGTCCAAGCAGTATTGGCTTATTTCAACCGCTAAAAACTAGGAGCCTTCCCCACGTTTCTGGGCTTCATCTAACAAACTCTTTTTAGATGACTTTAATTCTTTCCACAGTCTTTTAATCTGCTGGTAGGCCTCTTCAGACGAGATTTTGCCCCCTGTTTCTAGATTGCAAATCAGTGAAATTCGGGTGGCAAACTCTTGCAAATTAGCATTGAATACCATCCGTTCAGGCGAAAACTCCCCATGGTAAGAAGCACGGGGCATAATAAAGTCTTGCTTTTGTTCGTTAGGTTCATCAACCAACGGAAGGTCCTCTGATTAGGGCAGTTGACAGATGCCTATACATCTAATGATCATACCAATGGCTTCAGATATCGGCGTATATTCTAAAGGTTACTGGATCATTGGTTGCACAAGTACCATGTCGTCGGTACGGCCAATTTCGTGGTACGGGGGCAGTGTATCTAAATGATGGACTTCAGCAAGAACGTAAAGATTATCCTGCCAGCGATCAAGCAAAGGTTGACCCGATAGGGTAGGGATGTTGCGATCGCAATAAAAATTTAGACTCGGTCGCCCATAGCTAAACGTCGTTACCACCTCAGCTTCAGGCGGAACATGCTGTTTCACCATCGCTGCCACTGGCTTAACTGCATAGGCCTCATTTAGCTCCCACAGCCAAAAATCAGACCCCATCAATAGCAACAGCGTCAGGTATAGGCCTGCCATCAGGGTCAAGCACCACCGTGCCCGTCGTCGCCATAGCTGCAAACCTGTCCAACCCGCACTCATCCCTAAGACAATACCAATGGCGATCAGCGTTGGTTGCTGATCGGCCACGCCCAAGTAAACACCACCACCCAGGGCAACCACACTAATTAAGGCCAAAAGACCAATCGCCCAACGGGGCGATTTTTCCCAGGCATGATGCAAATAGGCACCAATGGCTAGAGCCACAAACGGATATAGCGGCATGATGTACCAGGGTAGCTTGGTACCCATTAGAGAGATAGCCCCCAGATATATCGCAGTGCCCACCAAAACCAGCTGTCCCCAAGGGCGATTACGCTGTCGCCAGGCTAAGCACACACCGCCAGGCCAAAACATCAGCCAGGGAAAGCCATATTTCAGCATTTCTAATAGGTAATACCAGGGCTGCTGCTGGTGATCTTCAATTGCCGAGGTCACTCGTTCAAAGGACTGAGAAACAAAGTGCCCTTGCCAGTAAACATTGCCGTAGCGTAGCAGCTGAGCACCATACCACAGTAAAACTGGCAAACTGCCTAAACCTAGACCTAGCCATAAATAAGGATTACGTAGCAACCAGTGGCTGGCAGATTGTCGCCCCAACCCCACAGTCTGTATAGCAAAAAACTGTATAGCAAAAAACACCAGGGCGATTACGCCCAGCAGAATCACTAAAATCCCCTTGGTTAGTGCAATTAGCCCCAGACAAACACCAACACCCAGGGCATATGCCGGTCGCTTGCGCGCCTTTAACCCCCACAGCAGTAACAGCAAAAATAGCGTCACCGCCACCCCATCTCGCATGGCCAGGCGACCATGACGGACTACGGGTAGAAGCGTCAAGAACACACCAGCTGACAGCAGTGCCGGTCGCCGCTGCTGGAATACTTCTCGTCCCACCCAATACAGCAGCGGTATAGCTAGGGCACTCACCAGAGCTGGCAACAACCGCGATGTCCATTCTGAAACGCCCCCCAGATACCCCGTGGCCATTAACCACTCCACCAGAGGCGGCTTATTCAAATAGGCATCGCCATAGAGTGTGGGATAAATCCAATCACCGCTGACCGCCATACTTCGGGCAACAGCGGCAATGGTGCCCTCATCCCAGTCCCGTAGGGGCAGCATGCCTAATCGCCACCAGTACAGTAAAACAGCCGCTAGGGTAAGCCAAACCCCATCTAGACTTACTATTCGAGATAGGGCACCGACAGCAGTAGAACGGTTTAACTGACGGGATGCGTTTACCTGATCAATCACGACAATTCAACCTATACAGTGGCACAGTAGCCACTGATCAATCACGACAATTCAACCTATACAGTGGCACAATAACTACGCCCTATCATATTCCTCTCCCCATGACCCGCTGGCAATTGGGACCTGGTTGGCTCACTCCAAAATTACACGCCCTGATTAAAGCAGAGCACTGGCACTGGCTCGTTCTTTTGGTGTGGATAGTGCCCTTGTTATTAGCCGGTTTTTTTGACCTTGATCACCAGAGTCTGATGGCGCACGACGAAGGACTATACGCCCGTCGCGCCAGGGTCATTGTCGATTCGGGAGATTGGATTCATCCTTGGGCCACGCCACACCATAAAACCCCTGGTCCCTATTGGGTTGTGGCTTTATTTATTCAGCTGTTAGGGCGGCACGAAGTCGCTGTACGTCTACCCAGCGTCTTGGCCAGCATTGGCTGCCTTTGGCTCACATATAGCATTGGCCGCCGTCTGTTGAACCCAACCGCTGCCCTACTGGGGGCACTTTCTCTGGGTGTGGCTCCCCTATGGCTACAGTACAGTCGTTTAGCCACCCCAGACGTTCTGTTTACAGGACTCATTTTGCTGGCGATCTGGCTCATGCTAGCGGCAGAAAGGCAACAGTCATCCTCCAAGCATTGGTGTTACCTCGGAGCAGGCATCACCCTGGGCATAACCGTTCTCATCCGCAGTGCATTGGCCGCTGTTCCCATGGCCTGTTTGCTACCCTATATGCTGCTATCGGGCAAACACCACTTAAGGCAATGGAGTCTCTATTTAGGGGGGCTGATCGGTCTGCTACCCACGGCAACCTGGCTATGGCTCTGTTGGCGGCGCTATGACATGGCCGTTATTGAGGCCATTGTTAACTTTCCAGTCAGTCAGGGGTTGACCACCGATCGAGCCAAATCGCCACTGTTTTATCTGTTCAATCTGTTAGTCAATGATTTTCTTTGGATCTTTTTTGCCCTGGCAGCAGTCGGTTTACTCAGTTTACGGTTTTTACGCACCCATACAAAAGTTACCTATGTGTGTCAGCCGCAAATTTCCCTATTGCTACTTTATCCACTGCTGTACCTGGGTTTACTGAGCTTTGCGTCTACTAAATTGCCCCACTATGCCATTCCCACATATCCATTTCTGGCTCTGCTGACTGGATACACCATGGAGAGATTGCTCACCCCCTCTCTTAGCATCACCATCAAACGCCTGCTGACAACTGTCAATGGTCTACTGGTGCTATTGGGGACAGTACTGATAGCTGCCGGTGGTCTGGCACTTGTCACAGACATTCTGCCTAGCGCCGATGACATTCGCCCCTATGCACCGATTGCTCTCGGCCTGGGGCTTGGCTGGCTGGCTGCTGGCATGCTGTGGTTTCGCACGTCTCAGAATCAACCCATATTACTCAGCTGGCTTGTGCTACTGCTGTTAGGGCATTGGTTAGGGTTAACAATCGCCTGGGGAACAGCCGACTTAGGCAACATTAATCCTGACATGAAGGCCCTGTTAATTCGGGATGATATTCAACCTGTTTTACAAACTGAAGCCGTCGGTTTTTCCCCTGGACTCAACAGCAAACGCAGTACCCTGCTCAGGTTTTATACCCCCAACCCAGGGGAAAAATTAGACACCCTGGAAGCAATTGGTCCCAATGACTATATCTGGATTGAAGATAATGAATTGCCTACACTCACGAAACCCTATGACTCTTTAGGAAAAATTGAGCGAACGCACTTAATCCGTATTCTTGCTCAGTAATGATCCGTATTTTCTCTGTAAAAGCTTAAGGATTTACAACAAAGCTCAGGGAAATATTGATAGGCGACCAGACTTCAGGACATTAGCATGCTCTTGATAGTTGGAGCGCATTGATTTCATTTGCGCTTTTTGCTTTCTAGGTGCCGCATAGACGTAATGGGTTTTGCATTTTTTGGGACAAACGCGATGTTTTATTTATTCTTCAATCGGTTGATCTATGCTGGCTAGATTATTGAGTCCGCAGCAGCATCCTCAAAAGGATATACAGTGGTGGTTTGGGCTGGCGTTCAGCCTTTTTTTTGCCTTTTTCTATGGCTATTTAGCTATGCAGAAGGGGTTTGCGGCCCATTACGTGATCCAAGATGACGCCCGACATTATCTGTTTTGGATGGAACGCTGGCGGGATGCTGATGCTTTTCCCAATGATTTAATTGCTGATTATCTCCAGTCTATTACCCCCGTGGGCTATAAGCTGTTTTATCGCATTGCTAGCAGCCTACATTTACAGCCTGAGTGGTTTGCCAAGGTGATACCTATGTTCCTGGGTATGGTTGCGGCGGGTTATTACTACGGTTTAACCCTGGCTATTTTCCCAGTTCCCGCCACTGGAGTGATGGCATCGGTGATGCTAAGTCAGCATATTTGGTGTACTGACGATGTCGTATCAGCATCGCCGCGAGCGTTTATTTATCCGCTGTTAATTCCACTGTTGTTTTATTTTGTGCGACGACGGTGGTTGGTGAGTTTAGCCTTTTTAGGCTTATTGACCCTTTTCTATCCGCCGGTTGCTGTGGTTGCAACAACGCTGTACGCAGCCCACGCCGTCGATTGGGCAACCCTGCCTGCCAAGTGGTCTCAACCTTGGGTAATGGTCCATCGTGGCCGGCTGAGGATTGCGATCGCAGCATTCATCCTCGCCACGCTGTGCATATTGCCCACCTATGCACTGGCCAACCATGCATTTGGGCCAGTGGTGACCATGGCTGAGGCACACACCATACCAGAATTTCAGCCAACAGGCCGTCACTCCTTTTTTAGAGAAGGCATCTCCCGCTACTGGTTGGTTTTGTTTGGGGGCCATGGAGCCATTCTCAAGCGCACAATTTTTACGCCAGTCACCCTGGTCGCAGCCCTATTTTTAATCCCGATGCGATGGAGTAAGAGATTTTCACCATCAGGATTAAGCGCCATAAGTCCCGCCATTCACGTGTTTACTAAGCTGACTTTGGTTAGCTTGGTCTGGTTTATAGCCGCCTATGCTCAGGCTTTTAAGCTCCATATGCCTGGGCGCTACACCAGCCACTCCATCATGCTAGCTATCCCCATCTTGGCCGCCATCGCCTGGACCGTCATCTTAGCAGCCATTTGTAAACGCCGCCGCCAGCTAAAGTTGGTGGCCCCAATCGCCATATTGCTCGTGGTCGTGCCCTTATTTTTCTACTACCCGCTATTGCTGAAAAAGTTTCCCAAAACCCTCTACATGGCTGGCCAAGAAGCGCCGATTTATGAATATCTACAAACCCAACCTCACGACACCCTGATCGCCTCCATCGATTACGAAGCCGATAATATTCCTGCCTTTGCTAGACGCTCCACCCTGATCGCCCCTGAATATGCCACGCCTTTTCATCTGGGCTATTACCGTCAAATCCGACAGCGAGCGGCTGATTTATTAAAGGCCCACTACACCAGTGATAAAACTGAGCTGACCACATTTAGCAATCGCTATGGCATAGATTTTTGGCTGGTGAACAAAGGTGCTTTTTCTGCTGACTATTTAGACCATCATCAATATTGGGCCAATAACTATCAGCCATTAACGGCGAAGGTTGTGCAACAGGTCAGTAATAGTAATACCAGTGTGTTACGGACCCGCATTGAGTCTTGCACAGTGGTAGAGACAGAGCGCTTTTGGCTAGTTAACAATGCCTGTGTGCTAGAGCAACAGCTGTGTGCTGGAGCAACAGGTGACAGCAACAGCACAATAGCAGCGACAGTTAGCAGTATGATTGATGGCGCTCCCAAGTCTCATAATCTCCATGACGCTTCGTTTGCCACGCCAGCTGGTCAGCCTCTATAAATCACCCTGGACAGCCGTCATCATTATTGCTGTGTTGGGTCTAATCGGCACACTCAACCACAGCATGTGGCGTGATGAGATGAACGTTTGGCTAATCGCGCGGGACAGTCCATCCTGGGGAGCCTTTGTTGAGAATATTCGCTATGACCGAGCCCACCCTGGTCTTTGGCACCTGCTGGTGGCGATGCTTTATCACCTGTTTGGCCATCCCGTCTCCATGCAGGTCTTTCATTGGCTCCTGGCCATGGGCTCAGTGCTGCTGATTTGGCGATGCAGCCCCTTTACTCAATGGCAGAAATGGCTGTTTACCTTTGGCTATTTGCCGTTCTATGAGCACCTGCTGATTGCCCGCAACTACGCTGTGGCCATGCTACTGTTATTCGCTATTTGTGCCCTTTGGCCGCAGCGACAGCGGGCTTATTGGCCCCTGGCAGGCTTGCTGGTGCTATTGGCTAATACTAATGTATATGCGTTTTTGATTGCGATCGCACTTGCCCTTACCCTGGGGCTAGAACTTGTCTTTGACGCTAAACTTCGCCGTAACTGGCTAGATATCCTATTCAGCGGCGGGTTGATTATAGCGGGCTACGCCATGGCTCTGCATTTCATCTTGCCCCCCAGTTATGTCGCTAATCAAGCCTTAGAGGGCTATGTCACTGGGTTAGACATCCGTCATTTACTGCGAGCCATTGGCCGTATCTTTGGCGGCTACTATGTGATTATCCCCAACGGTCGGCAGTATCTAGATCTATTAGTCTGTGGCGTCCTTGCCCTTGGTTCTTGCTGGCTGGTGTGTCTCAAGCTTGTGAAAAAGCCCTATCCACTGGCGTTTTATTTGCTTGGTAACGGCATTATTTTAGGCTTTACCTACGCCAAGTTTATGCCCAACTCTATTCGGCATTTTGGCAACTTCTATCTCATCCTAATAGCTGCTTTGTGGTTAGCTCATTACTACCCGCCAACCACGGCTATCACCCAATATTTACCAAGCCTTGAAAGGCAGCAGCAAACATCTAACCGCTGGTTTAACCGCATGTTTGCCACTGTTTTGATAGCTCAGTTGCTAGGCGGTATTTTCATGTTTGTGATGGATTTCACCATCCCCTATTCAGCGAGTCGAGCTGCTGCTGCCTACATGCGTCAGGCCAATCTCCAAGATGAATTTATCGTGGCTAGCCGAGATGCGCAAATGGCATCTTTAAGCGGCTATTTTGGCCGATCATTTTATTTTCCAGAACGTCAGGCCATCGGTAGCTACACCCTATTTTTCAAGGGTGTTCGCAATGAGGTTGATCATCCAGAAGTGATTCGGCAGGTGAAGCAGCTCATACTGGAACACCCCAAAATTCTGCTGGTGCTTACCAAAAAATTAGAAGAACCGACACCAGGCCTAACGGTTGAACCCATCGAGCAATTCACAAAGGCCTGGCAAAATGAAGAGTATTACCTCTATTGGGTAACTTCAGCAAACAATTAGCAAACAATTAAGGAAGGGAAACCCTAAGCTTCTTCAGTCTCAGGCGCATCAGGCGTATCGGTCACATCAGGAGGAGCAACCGTCTCTGCCGTTGGAGAGTCTGCTTTAGCCTGGGCACGCTGCTCACGCTTTTTACGCTCAGCTTCTAAAATATCTTTCATCACTTCCTGAGCCTGGGCCATTTTGTCCAGGTTGCTCCGATAGAGCTCCAGGTCCTTATCTACCTTTTCAGCTGGCAATGCCAGCATTTCGGCAGCGGTTTTTAGCATCTCTTCGCGGCTGTCCTTATCTTCTAGGGCAGACAGATCAACGGTCTCAAATAGGGTGTAAAGACCCACGGCCATCAAGCGCGTGTACTTTGCACTAGCCTGGGTAGCCACCACGTGAAGCTTGTTTTGCAAACCATTACCATCCGTAGTTTTGGCACTGGCGAGCTGAGTATTGAGATCGCCCAGCGATAGGTTGGCAAGATCAGATTTCAAGGCCTCAGCATCCTGGCGATACTGCTGGGGATCACCCTCCACTGCCTGACAGATGGCCGAAAGAATGGACTCCTTATCCTGTTCAGGCTCATACCCCACCATGAACCGATCAAAACTAGTTATCACACCCAGGGCATAGAGGGGGTTATAAACAAAATCAACATTTACCGAAAGCAGATGCATCTCCACCATCAGCTCTTCAATCACTCTCCGATACAGAGAATTGATTGGACGAGAGTGGTAATTGTAAAAGGCTCGCTTGGTATCGGAAACCGTACGGAGATTAGTCACAGGTGGGGGTAATAAAACGTTAGACATCATTTTCTACTGCGGACGACCTTTTGCCAAGAATCCTATGATCTAGGCGAAATAGTATTTTGCGTGATGGATGCCTATACCACCTTAACGAAATTAACGGCTTATCTCACAGACAAGTCGAGCAATCATTGCTAATGTGTGGCTTCAATCAACTGGCGCTGAGACGCCTGTGTTCGTTTTAGATTCAATTCTGAAAAAACGATCAGAGCTATGAGTGCCTGCACTCCAGCGCAGAACGAACAGGTAACCAATGAGTCGCGAGCTTTAGACTCGCCGCTCAAGACCCACCTAAAAAATCATGGGTTCAGGTGCTGCCTTAATGGCTTCTTCTTCACTGTCGTAGATGGCGAACACAGAATCCATCATAGTCACTTCAAAGACCAGCTTCGATTCTGGATGAACATTACACAGCTTAAAGCTCCCTTGTAGCTTATCAGCATCGCGCATACCTGCTACCAGGGAAGTTAACCCAGAGCTATCAATAAAATTAACTTGACCGAGATTAACGATGATATGGGGAGTGGTATTGACAATACATTCCTGGAGCTTCAAGCGAAATTGCCAAGCTGTAGTAATGTCTAGTCGCCCCTGGGGTGAAAATACAACGATACTGTGATTGCCTTCAGGAGGGTTGACGATTCTTTGCTCCATAGTCACCGGCCCTTCATATCTAAATGTCTAATGTCTGACGTGCACACTGAAAATTGCGCTCATACGTACCATGATGCCCGTACAATCAGGAGAAAGGACTGAAATGTCAAATGCTTACGACAAATTGCGGGTTTTTATTGACATATCAGTATGCCTGACTGTATTGAAGTACAGCGTGATCAGAATAACGTGCATACAAGTATGCATAAAAATGCAGACCACATCAGGATATTTACGCACTCAATAACACCTAATCTTGAGGTAAGATGACCCACCTTACCCTATATATCTATTGATGCGTAAAGGGGGCATGTAGTTCCAAACATTCCCAAAAGCGATGGCAGAAAGTTAACAAAACCCAAAAATAAGATAAGCCAACCTGAGAGCAATGTATCTCACAAAGAACTCACAGATTGGCTCATCCTCAGAAGGAGTCATATGTTAAAGACTTGGTCTCTTTTCTAAGCGTCCCAATTAACCCAGTCTTGAGGCTTCAGAAACGTATCGTAAAGCTTTGCTTCAGGAGTTCCTGACTCAGGTGCATAGCTATATTCCCAGCGCACCATGGGAGGTAACGACATCAGAATCGATTCAGTACGACCGTTGGTTTGTAAGCCAAAAATGGTGCCACGGTCATAGACTAGATTGAACTCAACATAACGACCACGGCGATAAAGCTGGAAGTTACGCTGATGCTCTCCATACTCCGTATTGCGACGTTTTTCAACAATTGGAATGTAGGAGGGTAAAAATGCATCGCCACAGTCAATGGCAAACTTGAATAAATCTTCCCAATTGCGCTGTGCTGGCTGTCCTACTTGCTTGCTGTGCTGGGCAGCAGGTCCTTCTGGCTTTGGCCCACGATAAAGCTCACCAGTGCCGTCCTGATAGTCAAAGAACACACCGCCAACACCGCGAGTCTCCTGACGATGCTTAAGGTAGAAATACTCGTCGCACCACAGCTTGAACGTATTGTAGTACTCAGGATGGTTGCGATCGCATGCTTCCTTAAGCGTGCGGTGGAACTGCACCACATCTTCCTCAAAGGGATAGTAGGGAGTCAGATCAATACCACCACCAAACCACCAAACTGGGCCAGCTTCAAAATAGCGGTAGTTGAGGTGAACCGTAGGCACATAGGGATTGCGAGGATGCAACACCATTGAAGTGCCTGTCGCATAAAAGCCATGACCTTCAGCTTCAGGTCGCTGCATCAAGATGGAGGGAGGCAACCGATCACCCCACACCTCAGAGAAGTTCACACCGCCTTGTTCAAAGACATCGCCCTGCTTCATCACCCGTGAACGACCACCACCACCATCGGGGCGGGTCCACTGGTCTTCCATAAACTGACCGACACCATCAACCTCAGCCAGCTTCTGACATATGCGATCTTGCAGCCCTTTAAACCCTTGGCTTACACGCTCGCGTGAATCACTAGGAGGAGCAACCGGACTAGATACCTTCTGCGTAGAAGCGATGACCATGGCGATCTTGAACTAAAAAACAAATTTAATTAAGGCTAATGCTGCTTGCCATTGTTGGAAGCCCAGTGAGGTCAAAGACTTAGGGATGCAGCTAATACTGATAATGAATCATGATTTGAGACGTTTTAAACCAAGTTGACACACAGTGTGACAATCCTTGACAAAAGCCTAAAGCTGTGTGACACCTTCGTTTCCGCCCCTGTCCTTAGATCAGCAAATAGTTGAACTGTTAACCCAAGGTTAAAATGCCTTTCAATATAAAAACTTACGTGGTCAAGTCTTGATTAGTGAGTCCCTTAACAATCAGTATTTCTGTTTCAACATTTCAACAATAGTCGAGCAGAAATCATCGCCTAGGGCTACAACAACTAAATTTGGCAGGCCACAGCCTTTAATTATGCTTCAACGCTGGTTTAAATCACTCCAACAGCATTTCCGTCGCCACAAGCCCCAGGCAAGCGGACAACTCGCTCTGAACCAGAGAAATCAAAGAACGTTAGAAAAGCACTATCAAGTTAGCAGCACGGCTTCGATCGAGGTGTTGTGGCAAAAGATCAATGATTTAGCAGATCTGGCATCCTGGCATCCACTGATCACCTCCACCAATGCCCCGACTGGCCAGGAAGCCAAGCCAGGATTGATTTATCGAGTGTTTGCCCATTGGGTACCGGTACCCATCAAAATTTTTGTAGAGAACGTACTCCCTGGTGAATACATCAGCCTGCGAATTTTTCCAGTACCAGGATTAGAAGAAAGAGCAATTTATCGTCTAGAGTCAGCCCTGTGCGGCACCCGTATTTCTTATTCCATAGAACTCAAGGGCTGGTTATCACCAGTCGCTTGGTCATTTCTACGTCCCTATGCAGCCAGGGTGGCCGACGCCTTAGCTCAAGCCGCTGAACAGGCCACTCCGTCTGGCATAGTGGCCAATAAATATCGCGATATCTTTAGCTAACAAGCAACAGGATGGATCATGGCATCGAACGTCTTTGATATTTGCCATTTGCCTATTAAGGCTATAAAGACATTGCATACAACGTTTCCAACGCATCGGACATGACGTCCTAGAATGGACTGTAAACATTCTTTTAAGAATCCTATCCGTTCACATCTGTCTTTCACCAAAATGATGCCGACAACTGAGGCAATTCTGGACGTACTGCGCCCCGTCCAAGACCCTGAGCTACAGAAAAGCTTGGTAGAGCTCAATATGATCCGTAATGTGGCTGTCGATGATGGCCAGGTGAGTTTCACCCTTGTACTAACAACTCCGGCTTGTCCGCTTAAAGAATTTATTGTTGAAGACTGTGAAAAAGCAGTTAAAACCTTGCCAGGTGTAGCTTCTGTAGATGTAGAAGTCACGGCTGAGACCCCTCAACAGAAGTCATCCCTTCCCGACCAACAAGGCATTGATAAGGTCAAAAATATTTTGGCTGTTTCCAGCGGTAAAGGTGGCGTTGGTAAAAGCACTGTAGCCGTCAATATCGCTGTTTCTCTTGCCAAAGCTGGAGCCAAAGTCGGCCTACTCGACGCCGACATTTATGGCCCCAACGCACCCATCATGATGGGTGTGAAAGAAGGTAATGTCGTTGTTAGAGACGGATCTGACGGTCAGCAGGAACTGGAGCCCGCCTTCAACCATGGCGTCAAATTAGTCTCTATGGGCTTTTTGATCGATCCTGACCAGCCCGTCGTCTGGCGCGGGCCCATGTTAAACGGCATTATCCGCCAGTTTTTGTATCAGGTACAGTGGGGTGAATTAGATTATCTGATTGTAGATATGCCCCCTGGTACCGGTGATGCCCAACTCACCATGGCCCAAGCCGTCCCCATGGCGGGTGTGGTAATTGTGACTACGCCCCAGGATGTAGCCCTATCCGACGCTCGTCGCGGCTTAAAAATGTTCCAACAGCTAAACGTGCGCGTGTTAGGCATTGTGGAAAACATGAGCTACTTTGTTCCCCCCGATATGCCCGAAAAGACCTACGATATTTTTGGCTCCGGAGGTGGTGAAAAAGCTGCGGAAGCATTAGGGGTGCCCTTGCTAGGCTGTGTACCCTTAGAAATGCCAGTACGAGAAGGTGGCGATGCAGGTAAGCCAATTGTCTTGGCCCAGCCTGAGTCAGCTTCAGCGGTCGCCTTAACTAAAATTTCTCAGCAGGTAGCAGCTAAGGTTTCGGTCGCAGCGTTAACGTAGGTATTCATTTATTTTGTGGAGACGTTCCATGGAACGTCTCCACAAAATAAAAAAATTACAATTGGTTTTGTGTTTATGGCTCAAACCGCACTTCTAGGCAAATGGTTTCACCGTTGGTTGCATCCCTGGCGTGGGATTGACTGGTTGTTGTTATTGTTTCCTGTAGGCATCACGCTCTTTTCGAGTCTGTTGATTGCCAGCACCAGGTTATATACCGGTGAGACCGACCTGGCCTGGAACCACGTGATTATGTGCGTGGTTGGCGTAGTTATGTGTATGTGGATCGCCCGTAGTCGCTATGAGTCTTTACTGGAATGGCGTTGGGTTATCTACTTAATTACCAATGTCTCCTTAGTGGCTGTGATGCTGGTGGGTACGGTGGGTAACGGTGCCCAGAGCTGGCTCAGCATTGGTGGCTTTAATATTCAGCCGTCGGAATTTGCTAAAATCGGCATCATCATTACGTTAGCGGCCACCCTAAAAGACCGAGAATCCACCACATTAGTCGGCTTGATAAAGGCTCTGGCCATTACGGGAGTCCCTTGGGCTCTGATTTTTTTACAACCAGACCTTGGCACTTCGCTTGTACTGGGTGCCATCGTTTTAGGGATGCTCTACTGGAGCAATATGAATCCAGGCTGGCTGGTGATTTTGGTGTCGCCCCTGGTTGCTGCCATTATCTTTACTCTGTCGATTCCTGTATGGATTGGCTGGGTAGTGCTGGCCGGAGTCATTGCCTGGATGACGTTACCGCTGCGATGGTATAGCACGTTGATCACCGTTGTCGTCAATTCCATTGCCGGTAAGATTGGCGAGTTGCTTTGGGGACTACTTCAAGATTATCAAAGGGATCGTCTGACTTTATTTTTGAATCCTGAACAGGATCCTTTAGGAGGTGGATATCACTTAATTCAATCAAGGATTGCCATCGGCTCAGGTCAACTGTGGGGTCGAGGCTTATTCCATGGGACCCAGACTCAGCTGAGTTTTATTCCTGAGCAGCATACGGATTTTATTTTCTCGGCCCTGGGTGAAGAACTCGGATTTATGGGTGCCCTGGTCATGGTGTTAGTCTTTTGGTTTATTTGCCTGCGGCTGATTATTATTGCTCAGCATGCAAAGGACAATTTTGGCTCACTATTGGCCATCGGTGTGCTGTCAATGATTGTATTCCAGGTGGTGGTGAATATTGGGATGACTATTGGTCTAGCCCCGATTACGGGGATTCCGCTGCCATGGATGAGCTATGGGCGATCGTCATTGCTGACGAATTTTATTGGCATCGGCATTGTGGAGTCGGTAGCGAATTTTCATCATCGGTTGAAGTTTTAAGGCATCGGTTGTGAAACTCTGGCCCACCGAGTTCAACACCCAGGTAGGTAGGGTTACCCCACACTCATATTTCTGGCATTTTTCAAAGGCCCTTATTAACCCAACATCACCAACTTTTGAGATAGCAGCAAAGGTTTTGGCATTGTGGCAACCCAACCTACCGTTAAACTATTTATTGAAACTCTAGTAAAGCGACACCAATGATAATTTTGCCTGGCTCTCCTGTGAAGGTGACGAATGTAAACGATACATACTATGGGTTTCAAGGATTAGTACAGCGGATTACGGATGGTAAAGTGGCTGTGCTGTTTGAGGGGGGCAACTGGGATAAGCTAGTGACCTTCAGAATGTCTGAACTTGAGGTGGTTAAGCCTAAGCGCGGTAAGAAGAAGTAGGGGCTTGCCTTGTGCATGCCCATCATAAATAAAGCCTCATTTCCACTAATCAAACAAGCAGAAAGAAGGCAAGCCTGGTCAGGTCACTCACAAGGGGAGCCCCTACGGGTAATCAAACAAGCAGAAAGAAGGTAAGCCTGGTCAGGTCACCCACAAGGGGAGCCCCTACGGGATGTCTTTTTCTGGACAGGGTGCTAATGTACTGAAGACGTTTGTACTATGTAAACTATGCGTCTTCCTTTACCACAGCTGGCTGAGCGTGAGCGTCATCCGACCCACATTGCAGAGGTAATTGAAACGGCAACGACTGAGTTTTTGGCTCAATGTTTGGAGCCGGAAGATTTGAGTTTTCCGGCAATGCCACCCTTTGGTAGTTGGGTGAAGTCTTTTGATGAGGAAGCGGGCAATCAGATTTATGGGGTGGTTTACCATGCGACCACTAGCCCAATTGATTCGGTGCATCGGGCGCGGGCATTAGGGATGTCGCTGGAGGATTTACGTCAGCAGCAGCCGCAGATCTTTGCGATGTTGAAAACTGAATTTCGGGTGGCGATTGTCGGATTTGAGACGCCCAGTGAGCGCTACTATCAGCATTTGCCACCGCGACCACCACAGGTGCATCAGGCAGTCTATCGATGCGACCCGGATGAGGTCATCGGCTTTACGGAAGAGTTGGATTTTTTGCGGACGCTGTTGCAGGTGAGTGCGGTACCGAATGAGAGTTTGGTGGCAGCAGCGATTCGTGAGATTTATCAGCTACGGCAGTTTGAACGCGATTGGTTGGTGCTGGCTGGTCGAACGGTTGGGACTTTGCTCAAGGATGATTATGATCGACTGCGGATGATCCTCAATCAGATTCATCCTTAAACTGGCCAGCCAATTTTCTGACCAAATTGCAACGCCTTCTATGATGGACTTTACATTAAACCCACCAGAGGACGTAAATAGATTAGCCATAACAATAACGCTGGCACAACAAACAGTTACCCACTGGAATCAATGGGAAACCTGAAATAACTACATCTGGTTGGCAGTAACTTACGTGGATACTACTGCTCGATTTCCAAGGCACAAAAGTCTCTCCATCCCCAGTTTTTAGTGCTGTGGACTGGCTCAAGTTGAACACCTTAAGGAAAGAGGATTTGTCGAGAGATGGCGGGGTTGAGAGTTACTCAGCGATTCTATTTTTGTGCTAAAGATGGAGCGATTTCCAGGTTAAAAGCTGTTGCTCCTAATTTGTTGTTGAAAACCTGGTGAAAGCTTGACCCCAGATCTACCAGATAGCTTTCACTGTAGGGGGGGGCTATAAATGTAATGCCGGTGGGAATGCCATTGGATTGGAAGCCATTGGGGATTGCGATCGCACTTAAATCTAGCAAATTTACAAAGTTTGTATAATACCCCAAGTTAGAATTGAGTCCCAAAGGCTCCTTTTCAATCTCTTCAATGCGATAAACTGTTCCTGTTGTTGGCACCACTAAACAATCAATCTCTTGCCAAAGGGGCTGAATTTTTTGCTTCAATGTTTCCATTGCATATATCCCTTCAAAGGCTTGAGATGCGCTGATATCTTTGGCTTTGAGAATAATCTCACGGGTGGTGAAAAACACGTTATCCAGATTGGCTTCAACAAATGCCCCCACCGAGGCATAGCGCTCGGCCACCCAGGGGCCATTAAACAACAAGTTGTTAGCCTGCAAGAACGGTTCGTAGTCAATTTCAATACAGAGCCCACCTAAGTCTGTAAGGGTTTTGATAGCTTTGTCGTAGCAGGCTTCTACATCCGTATTGCCAAAAAACTCTCGCTGGATGGGCACCCCAAATCGAAATGCTTGCTGGGTCTGATCAGAGCTTAAAGATGCTGGAGTAATATTGGCTGGTCGAGAGAATGGACTGTCTGGATCATATCCTTGGGCAATTTTTAGTATGGTCTGGGCATCTGTTGCCGTCAGCGAAAAAATTGAAAGACAGTCCAATGTTCTACACGCTTCAACCGTATGGCGAGTACTCAATAAGCCTCGCGTGGGTTTAAGTCCAACAATGTTGTTAAATCCAGCCGGTACCCGTCCAGAGCCCCCTGTGTCTGTGCCAATGGCAAACGCTACTAACCCATGGGCAACAGATAAGGCTGCCCCCGAACTGGATCCACCCGGAATATGGTCTTCTGAAAAAGCGTTATGGGGAGCCGTATATCCAGTGCGAATCCCTACGAGTCCTGTGGCAAACTGGTCCAGATTGGTTTTGCCGATGAGTATGGCCCCAGCATCGAGGAGTTTTTGAACGGCTGGATTAGTGTGGGTGGCGTCGTAGGCAAAGGCCGGGCAGGCCGCCGATGTGGGGATGCCTGCCACATCAATACAGTCTTTGACGCTGAAGGGAATGCCCCATAGAGGGAGTTGCGATCGCTGGCTTGCGGACATGTTAGTCAGAGCCATCGCTTGTTTAATTAGTGTTTCTTCCGATAGCGTGTAGATCCAAATGCCATCATCTCCACGCTGTTTTAGCTTGGTGATAATGGTTTTAATCACCTGGACAGGCGTGAGTCTTCCCTGGGTATAACGTTCTTGGAGAGAAGAGATCGTTAGGAGAATGTCTATATCGGTGTGCTGAGTCATAATTGCTTTCTTTACGGCATATGCATGGCCAAGGTCTTACTTGGCATAAAACGCAATAGGGCGAGCTATGGGAACAGCAGTATAGAGACAACGCTGTTTTCTGACAAGGGGAAACAGGGTTTGGGGACTTTGATGGATTTGTAGAAGAAAATTTATCGATCCATAAATTTTATTGATTGATAGGGATGACCGTACATAAAGATTTGTAGTAAACGATACGGCTCAAATTTCTACAGCTGTCAAAGTGTCTTCTAACGTGCGAGGTATTGACAGCAAGCTATCAGCAATCATGAGGATTGGAGGCGACCATGCAGCGATCAGTTACACGCTTTTTTAACCGGCGTAGGTTTTTTGCACTCAGCAGTTTAACAGTCTGTTCCTTAACCCTGGCAATAGCCTGTTCACCAACAGCGAACGTTAATCAAACCGTTGAAGAGACAGCAGAAACAGCTGCTGTTGCTGCATCACCGACATCAGATTTACCCAAGGTGCGGGTAGGGTTTCAGACCGGTGATATCAATAACATCACCATGGTTGCTTACAACGAGGGATACTTTGAGAAAGTGGGCCTGGATGTGGAAATGAGTCCCTACTCTTCCGGTGGGGCTATGGTGCCTGCCCTGGCAGCGGGTGAGGTGGATATTACCTGGTTCTTTCCTTTCCCCTCACTGACAGCGTTTGCCACGGGTATTGATATTGAGGTAGTGCTTTTAGACCATGCTCCCCTAACGGCAGAACGCTTGATTGCGAATGAATTGGCAGCAGATGTGCCTAGTCTCAAGGGTAAAAACGTTGGAGTGACCATTGGTACCTCAGGTCACCATTCTCTCCTGGCTGCCCTGGATCAAGCGGGGTTGAGCCAAGACGACATCAACATGGTAAATCTAAAACCGTCTGAAATGGCGGCGGCCTTCTCTGCGAAGAAGATTGATGCAGCTTGGACCTGGGAACCGGCGGCTGGTAAGCTCAATGAGCTGGGGGGTAAGGACATCGCCACAGCAAAATCAGTGGGAGCCTATGCGGTTGCCCTATGGGCCGCTCGTAAAGAGTTTGCAGAGGCCAACCCTGAGGTGATGGTCAAGTTTATGGAAGCCTGGGACATGGCCCAGCAGGATTATTTGGCCGATCTAAAATCTGGGCAAAAATGGGAAGCCGAACGTCTAAATCTGACGCCTGAAGAGTTTGGAGCCATGGTTGATCGGCAAGGATCAACAGTGGTGTTAATGGCAGATCAGCTGACTGACGAGTGGTTGGGTACCCCTGGACAGCCTGAGTCCACTAATCTGTATAAGGCTTATGAGGAATATGCTGTGTTCCTCGTGGATCAGGGTCGATTGGATAGTGCGCCAGAAGATTTGACGCCATTGATTAATTCTTCCTACGTGGCGGAATACCTGGAATCGAAATAATCTTCTAACTTTCCATCCATGCCCATTTAAAGATCTGTCTAATTTTTGTCAGCATGTCTCAATCTCCTGTCCACGCAACGGTTAGCTCCCGTGAGCAGCATGGTCAACTTGAGGGAACTCAAGCTGAGATTGTTGCGCTAGATGCCGTCTCTTTCGGGTATAGTCGCAAGCGCTTGGTGCTGCAAGACCTAAACTTGGGTATCCAGCAAGGAGAGTTTTTAACGTTGTTGGGGCCATCGGGATGTGGAAAATCGACCATCCTCAATCTGATTGCTGGATTTTACAAACCATTAGCGGGTACTGTTTCCCACGGTGGGGAGGAGGTCAAGGGGCCATCCGCCAGGCGAGGTGTGGTCTTTCAAAGCAATGCCCTCTTTGACTGGATGACGGTTGAGCAAAATATTGGGTTTGGCTTTCGGTTTCAATCGCTTTCAAAATACGAAAAGCGACATCGAGTGGCAACTATTATTAACCTGGTGGGGTTACGGGGTAATGAGCGCAAGTACCCCTATCAGCTTTCGGGGGGAATGCGGCAACGGGTGGCGGTGGCTCGGTCCATGGTGGTGCAGCCGGAGATTTTGCTGATGGATGAACCTTTTGCGGCAGTGGACGTTCAGACCCGTGAAGGGCTACAGGAGGAGTTGTTAAAGCTTCATGAGCAAGTAGCTGGGGCTATTTTGTTTGTCACCCACAGTATTGAGGAGGCTGTTTTTCTAAGCGATCGCATTGTGATTTTAGATCGCAACTTAGGCGGTATCGCCCACAATATTGAGATTCACCTGCCTGAACCCCGTTATACGGCAATGAATCGGGTGTCGGAGGCGTTTAATCAGTATCGAACGGATCTCTATTTGAAAATGAAGGCGATTAGTTAAAGGTGCAGAGATGGTCCATGGAACGTCTGTGCAGTGGAGAAACGTTCCATGGGTTTATACGTCAGAGGGGAAATAACCTGATGCAGTTGAAGGTGTCTAAACAAGACGGGGTGCCTGCTTTTAAAGGGCAGGATCTGCAAACCCAGGCATTGCGTGAGAAAGGGGTGTTGTTTTGCGTTGCGATCGCAATTCCTACCCTGATCCTCATCCTCTGGGAAACCACCACCCGCATGGGTTGGATCGACGAACTCTTTCTCCCCAGTTTGTCTGGCATTGTCACCGAGTTCTTAGCCATGACCCGCAAAGGGTATGCTGGCACCCCTGTCCTGAGTCATGTTCTCGGCAGTTTGCGGCGGGTATTCACGGCCTTTGGCATTGGCACCGTTGTTGGGTTACTTCTAGGCCTGCTTATGGGTTACTACAAGTATGTTCGGGCGGCCTTTTATATCGTCACCGAGATCCTGCGACCGATTCCCCCCCTGGCCTTTATCACCCTGTTTATTCTCTGGTTTGGTATCGGTGAAGTCTCTAAAATTTTGATCATCCTCTATGCCGGGGCCTTGATTGTTATGCTCAATACGATGGCCGGTGTGCAGTCTTGCCCTAAGGATAAGATTTTAGCCGCCCGCACCCTGGGGGCTAATGACCTAGCTATTTTTCTATATGTGATTTTGCCTGCGGCATTACCCAGCATCTTTACCGGTATGCGGGTAGCTCTGTCTGTGGATTTTGGTATTTTAGTTGCCGCTGAACTGTTGGCAGGGGATATAGGCATTGGCTATATCATCCAAGATGCCAGCGTTTTCTTTAATGTGGAAGCACTGTTTGTTGGCATTTTGATGATTGGCTTTTTTGGGGTGCTGTCGGACTTTCTCCTTAGAGTGATTGCATCAAAAGTGGTGCATTGGCAGGGGTAAAGTCCTTTGGTGTTAGGGATGTGCGAGAAAAGAAGAAATCATTTTGAGGCTTGGCAATATCTGGTTGCTACTGTGTGTACACAAGTTCTGGAGACTAGTGCTTGCGGTCGCTTTACCCCCTCTAACTTCCCCTTACCAAGGGGGAGGACCGGAGTTTCCTCCCTTACCGAGGGCAGGGTCGTTTCGTGTTCACCAGAGAAAATCTGTAAGGCTTATTACTTTGTTCATACTGAATCGAGATATGATCGGAGGGAACCAAAACCGGTTGCTTGGGGTCCCTCCGAGTTCCCCAAACCCCCATGGCTAGGGCCGGGAGGCCGCCCTAGGACCCAGCCTACTGAGTTGTCCTCAATTGCATTAAAGTAGGGGTTACGGCGGGGTCGATTAATCAGGTTATCGCATTGTTGTTTGGCCCACCTTCAAGTAGAGCATGCCTTTTCTCAAATAAGCTTTCAATGCCTTCAGATTTTCTGTCCAGACAATGAAACAGCCCTGCTTACCAAGGGGGGATTAAGGGGAGATAAGGCAGGATTTCGAACTCTCTTCTGAGAGATATATACACAGCCTCCTTCTCAACAGAGAAGCTCTACAGCTCGCGAGAAAAGAATATATAGGTTTAGATCATTTATTTTCGGAGTGCATTCAATGTTAGAAACCCTCTCTACCCCATCAGAACTGACCGATCTACAAGAACAGATTCTCACAGGTATCACCCAAGAGAAATGCGTGCAGCTGATCAAAGACCTGGTGCCTACAGGACAACCGGGCTGTGGTAATTCCATTGACCCGGAAGCTCCCATGGCCCATGAGGAAGATATCTCACGACAGGTGGGACAGCACCTAAAGTCCTTAGGGTTAGATGTGGAATGGGTATCGGCCATTGAAGGTAGACCCAATGTAGTCGGTCGCTGGAATGATGGACTACCCGGACCGTCTCTCATTTTTAACGATCATCTGGATACTTACCCCTCCTGTGATCCAAAAGAGTGGCATATGTCGGGCCATAACCCCTACAACGCTACCCTGCGCGGCAAGTATCTTTATGGTCGAGGCACATCCGATACCCGTGGCAACATGACCTGTCAGCTGATTGCTATTGAGATGCTGCGTCAGGCCGGGGTAAAAATTAACGGTGAGCTGATTTGTGCCTACACCGTTGATGAAGAGCGCCATGGTAAAGCGGGGGCACTGCATTTGTTGAATGACTACGGTCTCACTGCCGATTATGAGATTACGGCGGAGCCCACCTCCTGGACCGAGGGAGATGACTGGGGCATTGGCATTGCCCTGGCTCATTCGGGACTGTGTTTGGTGGATATTGAGACCACGGGGGTGCGATCGCACATTTGGCGACCCGATGAAGGCGTCAATCCCGTATTGCACATGGCTCAGCTGATCGAGACATTGCGCAACACCACTTTTACCCATGACGCACCACAAATTTATGGCCCCACCCAGCCCAGCATTTGCCCAGTCAAAATAGAAGCCGGACAAATTGGGGAAGGGCAGTTTACCCCACCCTCTTGTAAGGCCAGGGTGTGGGTCATTGGCCTGGTGCCCGGCATGACCTACGAGTCCATTGTGCAAGATATGGAAACGGTGATTGCTGAACTACAGGCTAAGGACCCCACCTTTCAGGCGACGATTACCCAGGTAGAAGGAGAGACGTTTGTGCCTGCCTCCATAGAGGTATCAGAAGATGCAGAGCACGTGCAGGCATTATCGAGGGCATACCAGCAGATCTTAGGTAAAGATCCCGTACTCTATCGCAAGAATGCCTACTGCGATACGCTCCGCTTTGCCCACAGTGGAATTCCGTCCATTACCTTTGGTCCGGGTGAAGACGGCTGGCCGCCGGTAAATGAGTTTATCGATATGGACAAAGTTGTAGCAGCAACAAAAATCTATGCATTGTTTCTGTTGGACTTTTTCAAGGTAAATCAAAATTAGCCAGGGCTAACCAAGGCAGACATAAGACCAGATTTTCAACAGACAGTCCATCTCACACACGCCCTGGCTTTGCTAGGGTTTTCTTTTGATTATGAATACCCATCAAATAACGGTTCCGGCTCAACCCTATCCTCTAAAGCTCGACCTGGCGCATACAGCGCTGTTGGTGATCGATATGCAAAACGACTTTTGTACCCTGGGTGGGTGGGCCGATTGTAAAGGGTTTGATGTGAGTCAGACTCAGAAGCCGATTAAACCTTTGCAAGCATTATTACAGTCATTGCGGCAAACACCCGTGACGATTATTCATACTCGTGAGGGGCATCGTCCGGATTTAAGTGATTGTCCACCCCATAAGCTGGCGCGTTCTAAAAAACAAAACGCAGAAATTGGTAGTGAAGAAGCCATGGGGCGGTTGCTAACCCGAGGTTCCAAGAGCCATGATTTTGTGGATGCGCTACAGCCAATATCGGGGGAAATTGTGTTGGATAAGCCTGGTAAAGGGGCCTTCGTAGCAACGGATTTGGATTTAATTTTACGACAGCGAAATATTCGAACGTTGTTACTAACGGGAGTAACAACAGAGTGCTGTGTGCATACGACACTGCGAACGGCCAATGATTTAGGCTATGAGTGTTTGCTATTAGAAGATTGTTGCGCCTCGTTAAAACCAGAGTTTCATCGGGTATCGGTAGAAATGACCCAGACAATCTTTGGTTGGGTAACAACGTCTAAACAATTGCTGACAGCCGTCAATCTACAGGCTGCTTGATAGGCGTGTGCGGCTACATTGGCAAAATTACGCTAGAAAATTATTGGCATTGCTGATCCTCGGGATGGTTTTAGCTGTAGGGTCCGTCAAATAGCAACGGCTACAGATTGGCCCATGCCCTAAATCAGCGATCGCAAGTTATTATCACTCAAGGTTTAGTGAGGCTTAGTTGAATGGCAAGTTTTGAGCAGGCTTATCCCTATATCACCTCATGGGTCCAAGATGGCTGCTTGGAAATTGGCAGTATTAGCTACTATGATGACTCGTTTATTCGCGCAATTGATGAAGGAGGAACTGTTTGGGAGAGTCCTGCACAGTTTGAGACTCTAGATGAGGCATTAGCAGCGGCAGATAGGGGAATTGCTGAATGGTGCAGTATCAATATGCCTGAACTTGTTGTAGAAAAGGATGCTCAGCCGTCATTTACAGCAAAGCAGGGGCAGTATTTGTCATATATTTACAATTACACTCAAATTCATGGACGTCCGCCAGCACAAGCTGATATTCAGTCATTTTTTAGGGTGACTCCACCGACTGTGCATCAAATGATCTTGAAGTTAGAAAAAGAGGGTTTGCTAGCACGGGTCGCTGGTGAGGCGCGCTCATTGCATGTTTTGATTCCAGCAGAGCAGTTGCCAGTGCTAGTGCAACCATAGAAGTCTGCAAAAATAAATGTTTCTCAATATTGTCGTGGTGTTGTGGTAGCACACGTATAACTCACCTATGTTGGGACTTATTAGTCAGATGTGACGCATAAATACCCTGATTTCCATACTTATACGTCAAAAATGGCGGATAAAATCCTATTCTCTGGGAATCATACGCCAAACATTGAATATAAGTTCTGTGAATTGGGAGTACTATCCTGCAAACGTGACGGATAACATCCGTCGTTGTGGAACTTATCCGACAGATCTGGCGTTGAATTGTAAGTTAGGCGTCCAAATCCAATTTTTGGCCGGGTTATCTTAATAGCACTAACACACCTTTTCAGTTGAATCTGTGGAATACTCCAGCTATAAAGTTTCAATACTTTTGCGCTATGTCAGTTGATGTTGTGAAAGAGCATTCTCGGAAGAAGCCGATTTTCTTGTTCCGATTGGACAATCAGGAGTATGAATCACTCCAGGCAACTGTTAAGGGTATGACAGAATTCACCGCAGCCATAAATCATTCATTACTCAATAGATTGAAGACACCTTGTGTTGCTTTGATTCTGGCTTCCAACTATTCAGATGGCATCGACGGATTTATTGGGATTGTCAAATCAAAGTCTGCTGTTACCACACTTGAGTCTCGAATAAGTATTCGACGAGTTAGCCAAATTTCAATTGCCTCAGAGAGAGAGCTAGTGGAACAAATCGGTGGAGTAAGATTTCAAAGGATGTTGCAGAAACATCTCGATACTCAGATAAGAGGTATAGCTCTTTCTCCAGCATTATCTGCTGAAATTATCACCTCTCTTTGGCGGAAAGATACAAATACATCGGCTTTGATGAAACTGTCAGAGCTTCTCAAAAAGAAAGTACGACATTCTGGAAACTCAAGGTTGCAAGAAGACGCTGTTCATACAGCACTAAAGATATTTGGACTGAATACAGATCCTGTTGCTGATGCATTAGAACTTCAAGAAGCTTCTAACTCTACTCTATCCGGTATTAGGATTCGAGAAGATGCTGTAATTGAGCATGATGGAAAATCAATTCCGGGTATGTCATTGATCAAAAGTTCTGTGACTGGCAGAGCCATTTTTAGTGACGACACTAGGCGTTTGGAAGTTATTACTGCGAATAAACGCCCGTTGGAGGAAGTTCTTGGTGTGGATCTGATTTATATCAATCAAAGCCTGAGTAACGTAGTGATGGTTCAATACAAAATGCTTGATCGTGAAGGAACTGGGGAAAATACTAGATGGGTATATAGACCTGATAACCAGTTGACTAAAGAGCTAGATAGGATGAAAGCCTTGGCCACTAAGCGCCCGCAATCTTCTGCCGGAAGTTACAGATTAAATCCCCAAGCATTCTATATAAAGCTCATTAAAAGAGATTCAAACCAAGCTGGAACAAGTGTTACAGTGCCACTTGATCACTTTGAACTGATGATGACAAGCCCAGATCATCGAGGTCTCAGAGGCGGTATTCTAATTGACTACAAGGCTCTTGAAGGTAGATATCTGCGGTCAGCATCATTCATTGACTTGGTTCAATGTGGCTATATCGGTTCTCATGATGAAGAGATTAATGGGTGGAACTCATTAGTCGAAATTCTTCTAGATGGTAACAGAGCAGTCGTGACAGCAATTCAAAATGAGCTACACAGTCAAGGTATTGGATCAGCCAGCAATACGTAACAAAGATATAAAACCAATGTTTGCAATATTGTCAGTACGATGAGCACTGCTTACCCTCAACCCTGTAACCAATAGCTTTATTAAATGTATTGAGATTGTAAATACGTTTTGTTTACACTACAGAATATGGATGTGTATTTCGTACTCAACGGCATTACGTTTGTTTGGGACAATAAAAAAGCGAAAATTAACTCTCAAAAGTATGATGGCGTAACGTTTCAGCAAGCCGCTGAAGCATTCTTTGATCCGCTTCTGGTTGTTGTTGACGCTAGCCGCAATGACGAAGCACGAGACGCCATTATCGGACTAGATAGGGTTTGCTGTTGAAGTCTAGCCTTCATACTCAGCAAGGGTTTCAATCTATTGAGATTTGCTTAAGTGCACGAAAAATTGGTTAAACTGCTCAAAACCCTTGCACCTACTCAGGGAAATGTACC